>JAISFK010000255.1 GCA_031263625.1 Clostridiales bacterium | reverse complement strand
GCGCCAGCCGCAACCGATGCGGCTGAGGCGGCGGCGCGGCGCGAGATCGTGGACAGCGCCGAGGCGCTGAACAGGGCGTTTGAGAGGGTGCGCGCGGCGCAGCGGCGGTTCGCGTCTTTCACGCAGGAGCAGGTTGACAGGATATTTCTGTCCGCCGCGTCCGCCGCGAACAGGGCGCGGATCCCGCTCGCCAGAATGGCGGTCGAGGAAACCGGCATGGGCGTTGTCGAGGACAAGGCGATCAAAAACCACTATGCGTCGGAGTACATTTACAACGCCTACAAGGACGCCAAAACCTGCGGCCTCATCGAGGAAGACGCGGCGTATGGCATCAGGCGCTACGCCGAGCCGCTTGGCGTGATCGCGGCTGTCATTCCCACCACGAATCCGACGTCCACGGCGATCTTCAAGGCGCTTATCGCGCTCAAGACGCGCAACGGCATCGTCTTCAGCCCGCACCCGCGCGCGAGGGCCTGCACCGCGGAGGCGGCGCGGATTGTGCTGGAGGCCGCAGTCGGCGCCGGCGCCCCGGAGGGCATCATCGAGTGGATCGACGCGCCGAGCCTGGAGCTCACGAACCTTGCCATGGGGCAGTCCGACGCCATCCTCGCGACCGGCGGCCCCGGCATGGTGAAGGCGGCGTATTCGAGCGGCACGCCGGCCATCGGCGTCGGCGCGGGCAACGTCCCGGCGATCATCGACGACACGGCGGACATCCCGCTCGCCGTCAGCTCCATCATACACTCCAAGACATTCGACAACGGCATGATCTGCGCCTCGGAGCAGGCGGTCATCGTTCTGGACAGGGCATACGGCGCCGCCAAAAAGGAATTTGCGGCGCGCGGCTGCTATTTCCTGAGCCCGGAGGAAACCGAAAAGGCGCGCAGGGCGATTCTCATAGACGGGGCGCTCAACGCCAGGGTCGTGGGGCAGTCGGCGGCCGCGATAGCCAGGCTCGCCGGCGTGGATGCCCCTGAGACGGCCAAAGTGCTGATCGGCGAGGTGGAGAGCGTCGAGCCGTCCGAGGCGTTCGCGCGCGAAAAGCTCTCGCCCGTGCTCGCCATGTACAGGGCCGAGGATTTTGACGACGCGCTGGCAAAGGCCGAGCGGCTTGTGCTCGACGGCGGGCTTGGGCACACGGCGTCGATATACCTGAACGCGCAGACGGAGCGGCGCAAAATCGAGCGCTTCGCCGCCCGCATGAAAGCCTGCCGCGTCATCGTCAACACCCCGTCCTCCCACGGCGGCATCGGCGACCTGTACAACTTCAAGCTCCTGCCGTCCCTGACGCTCGGCTGCGGCTCGTGGGGCGCCAACTCGATCAGCGGGAACGTCGGCGCCATGCACCTGCTGAACATCAAAACCGTGGCCGAGAGGAGGGAGAACATGCTCTGGTTCCGCGCGCCCGAGAAGACATACATCAAGAGGGGCTGCCTGCCCGTCGCGCTCGGCGAGCTGAAAAGCGTCCTGGGGAAGAAGCGGGCCGTCGTCGTCACGGACAGCTTCCTCTACCGGAGCGGCCATGCCAAGCGCGTCACGGACAGGCTGGACGAGATGGGGCTGGCGAGCGCGACCTTCTTCGACGTCGAGCCCGACCCGACGCTCGCCTGCGCGCGCGAGGGCGCGAGGCTCATGGAGAGCTTTCAGCCGGACGCCATCATCGCGCTCGGCGGCGGCAGCGCGATGGACGCCGCGAAGATCATGTGGGTGCTGTACGAGCACCCGGAGGCCGATTTCATGGACATGGCGATGCGCTTCATGGACATCCGCAAGCGCGTGTACGCCTTCCCGCGGATGGGCGAAAAGGCGTATTTCATAGCCATTCCGACGACCGCCGGCACAGGCAGCGAGGTCACGCCCTTCGCCGTGATCACGGACGACGCGACAGGGATCAAGTATCCTCTGGCAGACTACGAGCTCATGCCGGACATGGCCATCGTGGACGCGGATCTGATGATGGGCGCGCCCAAGGGCCTGACGGCGGCGAGCGGCATCGACGCCGTGACCCACGCGCTCGAGGCATACGCGTCGATGCTGGCCACGGACTACACCGACTCCCTTGCCGTCGGGGCGCTGAAGCTGCTGTTCGAGCACCTGCCGCGCGCCTACGAGCATGGGGCCGCCGACCCAGCCGCCCGCGAAAAGGTCGCCAACGCCGCCACGATGGCCGGCATGGCTTTCGCGAACGCGTTTCTCGGCGTCTGCCACTCCATGGCGCACAAGCTGGGGGCGTACCACCGCCTGCCGCACGGCGTGGCCAACGCCCTGCTCATCAGCGAGGTGCTGCGCTTCAACGCGGCGGGCGCCCCGGCGCGGATGGGGAGCTTCCCGCAGTACGAGCGCCCGCGCGCGCTGGAGCGCTACGCGGAGCTCGCCGACGCGCTCGCCCTCAGCGGGAAAAGCGACGGGGAGAAGCTGGAGCGCCTGATCGCGGCCGTCGAGAGCCTGAAGGAGCGGATCGGCATAAAGCGGCGCATCCGCGACTACGGCGTCGGCGAGAAGGAATTTCTCGCCCGGCTCGACGAGATGGCCGAAAACGCCTTCGACGACCAGTGCACCGGCGCGAACCCGCGCTACCCGCTCATCGCCGAGATAAGGCAGATATATCTGAACGCCTATTGAAGCGGCGGAAGCGGCGAGCGGCAAGCGGCGAGTGGCGCATCGGGCATTGACATGTGCGCGATATATCGATATAATTTTATCGAATGGCGCTCGCGCCATCCCGATCTTAGGCGAAAGGTGTGCATGGTCAAATGGAAAACGGTTGCAAGCCCATTCCGGCGCAGACATTCAAAAGACTGCCGGACTATTACGCCCTGCTGGCGAAGCTTGACGAGCAGGGCTTCCAGAATGTGTCCTCGGCGACGATCGCCAGGGTGATGAACTCAAGCGACATCGTGGTCCGCAAGGATCTCGCGGCCGTCAGCGAGAGCGGGGGCAAGCCGCGCACGGGGTTTTCCGTGCGCGAGCTCATGAAATGCATAGGCGAGTGCCTGGGCTATTACAATGTCAACGACGCCGTGCTCGTCGGCGCGGGGCAGCTCGGGCGGGCCCTGCTCTCCTACGACGGCTTCAAGGAGTACGGGGTCAGGATCTTGGCGGCTTTCGACGTTGACGGCGACATCGTCGGCCTTGAAAAGGGGGGGAAGCCGGTGATGGACGCGGCCGCCCTCCCCAAATTCTGCCGCAGGCTGAACGTGAGGATCGGCATCATCACCGTCCCGGCGAAAGAGGCGCAGGCGGTCTGCGACCTGCTCGTGTCGAGCGGGATACTGGCGGTCTGGAACTTCGCGCCAACGCGCCTGGCGGTGCCGGATGGGATTTTCGTCCACAACGAGAACATGGCCTTGTCGCTCTCCCTGCTATCGCAGCACCTGGCCCGCAACGACAGGAGATAAAACCGATGAACCTGCAATATTTGCGATATGCCCTCGAAGTGGAAAAGGCGGGCTCCATATCAAAAGCGGCCGAGAACCTTTTCATGAACCAGCCGAACCTGAGCAAGGCCATAAAGGAGCTGGAGGCCATGATAGGCGTCACGCTTTTCATGAGGACGACAAAGGGCGTGTCCTCCGTGACGGAGGACGGCCGCGTTTTCATCGAATACGCGAAGAACATACTGTTCCAGCTCGACGACATGAAGGCCCACTTTCAGGCGGCGGGCGCGAAGCGGGACACGTTTCGCCTGTCGATACCGCGCGCGAGCTATATCGCGGAAGCCTTTACCGCCTTTATAGACGGGCTTTCCGGCGCGGGCGGCTTTTGCGTCAGCTTTCAGGAAACCAATTCGATGATGGCGATCAACAGCGTCGTCCGGGACGGGTACGACCTCGGCGTCATTCGCTACCGCGCGCAGTACGAAAAGTATTTCCTGTCGCTTCTGCAGGAGGAAGGGCTTGAGCACCGCGAAGTGCTCAAGGCGGACAGCGTAATCATAATGAGCGCCCAAAACGCGCTCGCCGGCAAGCCGGTGCTGGCGCTTTCCGATCTGAGCGATATGATTGAAATAACCAACGACGACTTCGCGATGCCGCGCCATCTGTCCCGCCTGTCCCAGCAGCCCCATGGCGCGGATGGCGCAAATGGCGCGGGCGGGGCGAATGGCGCGAGCGGGGCGAATGGGGCGGACGGCGCGCCGCAGAGCGGCAAGCGGATATTCGTCTTTGAGCGGGGGAGCCAGTTCGACCTGCTCGCCCGCATACCCAAGACATTTATGTGGGTTTCCCCCATGCCGCGCGACGTGCTCGCGCGCAACGCGCTGGTTCAAAAAAGCTGCGCTGCCAGGGACATCGGCTTCAAGGACGTGCTGATCTATCGGCGCGGCCACGCTTTCGGCGCGCTGGAGAGGGCTTTCCTCGACAGCCTAGAGCGGGCGAAGAACACGATACTGCTCGGCAAGAGCGCCCCCTGATCTGCCTGCGCCCCCTGCGCTGCCAAGCGCCCCCTTGCGCCCCCTTGCGCCCCCTGATCTGCCCTGCGCCCCCTGCGCTCCCTGAGTTGCCAAGTGCCGCACCCTCGTGCGCTGAATCAATACGAATATATCGATATTTATATCACTATATTCCAAATATACATTTCCCGCATGCGGCGGCGTTTGCTAATATTGAAACACAACAGGGCGAATATTTCAAATCGCGGATGCGGCGTTGCGACGTTGCGGCGTCTCGGCGCTGCGGCATCGCGGCGCCGAAAGCTGAAGGAGGGGCGCGTGGCGGCCGAATATCTGAAGCTCAAAGAGTCGAATTGCAGGAACTGCTACAAGTGCATAAGGCACTGCCCCGTCAAGGCGATAAGCTTCGGCAGGAACCAGGCGCACATCGTCGCGGACGAGTGCATACTCTGCGGGGAGTGCTTCGTCATCTGCCCGCAGAACGCGAAAAGCATGCGCGACGACCTTCCGGCGGCCAAAAAGCTCTTGCGCGAGGGGAGCGAGGTGTACGCCTCCGTCGCGCCGTCAGTCGCGGCCGCCTTCCCCGGCGCGCCCTTTGAATCCGTGCGAGCCGCGCTCATGAAGCTGGGCTTTGCCGGCGCGGAGGAGACGGCGCTTGGCGCCACGGCCGTGAAAAAGCGCTACGAGCGGCTCGTCCGCGAGGGCGGGCAGAGGGTCGTCATCACGACGTGCTGCCACAGCGTCGTCGCGCTCGTGCAAAAGCACTATCCCGCCGCCGCGCCCTGCCTCGCGAAAGTGGCCTCCCCCATGCTGGCCCACGGGAAGGCCATCAAAAGCGCGCACCCAAAAAGCAAGGTCGTCTTCGTCGGCCCGTGCGTTTCCAAAAAAGCCGAAGCGGAGGAATATCCCGGCGCCATAGACTGCGTTCTGACGTTCGAGGACGTAGCGCTGTGGCTTGAGCAGGAGCGCGTCGCCCTCCCGCGCGCTGGGCGGGGCGCCGAGGCGGGTGGCGGCGGGGCGCGCGCGTCCGATGAAGCGGGAGGCTACGAGTGGGGCGCTCCCGGCACAGGGAGAGGCGGGGCGCGCACGAACGATGAAGCGGCTGGCGGCGAGGCCGCTCGCGCCAAAGCGAGCGGCGGCGGGGGGCGCGCACACGATGAAGCGGTTGGCGGCGGCAGGCAGATCGTTCTCGCCGACGCGGGCGGCGGCAGGGCGCGCATGTTCCCCACGGCGGGCGGCATTTTGGACAGCATGGACATCGCGGAGCTCAGCGGCTGCGGCTATTCGTTTTTGGCGGTGGACGGCGTGAAAAACTGCGTCGCGGCGCTTGAGGACGTGGCGGCGGGCAACCTGGGGCGCTGCTTCATCGAGATGTCCGCCTGCGCGGGCAGTTGCGTCGGCGGGCCGGCCATGGGCAGAGAGCGCCGCTCGCCAATTCGGGACAGGATGGCCGTCCGAAGGGGCGCGGGGCGCGAGGACTTCGACGTGGGCGCCTTCGGCGCGGAAACGCTCGAACGTGGGATCGCGGCGGCCCCCGTCAGGCGGGTGAGGCCGGGCGGCAAGGCCATTGCGGACATTCTACGCAAGACGGGCAAGACGCTGCCGGAGCACGAGCTCAACTGCGGCTCCTGCGGCTACGAGACGTGCCGCGAAAAGGCGGAGGCCGTGCTGTCCGGCAAGGCCGAGATCGCCATGTGCCTGCCCTATCTCATGGCGCGCGCGGAGTCTTTTTCCGACAACGTGATCGGCAACACGCCCAACGGGGTCATCGTGCTGAACCGCTCGATGGAGATCCAGCAGATCAACGCCGCGGCCCGCCGGCTCATGAATATCGCGGACGAAAAGGCGGTTTTGGGGCGCAATGTCGCCTGCGTCCTCGATCCGTCGCCGTTCATGCAGGCGCTGGGCGGGCCGCCGGGGGCGCGAGGTGCGCGAGCGGCGGGTGCGCCATCGGGCGCGCAGGTAGCGGCTTTGCCATCGGGCGCGCAGACGACGGGCTTGGCGCCGAGCGCACAGGCGGCGCCGGAAACGCGGGGGGCGCCGGATGCGCGGGGGGCGCCGGAAACGCAGGGCGCGCAGGCGGCGCGGGGCGGCCGCGAGCGGCATGTCTATCTCGCCGAATACGGAAAGCATGTCAGCATGGCGGTCGTAGCCGACCCCAACTACGACATCATCATCGGCTTCATGCGCGACGTCACCGCCGAGCGCGCCGAGCGCGCGGGCAAGGACGAGCTTGGCCGCAAGGCGGCGGAAATTGCCGACAGGGTGATCGAGAGGCAGATGCGCGCCGTCCAGGAGATAGCGTCCCTGCTCGGGGAGACTACTGCGGAGACCAAGGTGGCGCTCGAACGGCTGAAGAGCACGCTGCGCGAGTGAGCGGGCAAAGCGCGCGC
>JAISFK010000253.1 GCA_031263625.1 Clostridiales bacterium | reverse complement strand
TACGAGCTCGTCCGGTTGGCGTCGTCAACGCAATGCGCTATTGTGTGCAGCAAATTATCGACCACCGCCGATTGAATGAACGCCGGCATCTCGCCGACCGCGAATATCCCGCCCTCCCGATTGTACTCGTCGTAAGGCTTTCCCGTCACGCGCCGGTACTCGGGGAAGCTGTTCCAATTCGTTGAGAATTGCGCGTACCGGTGAAACAGGGATGTGCGCTGAGCCGTCCACAGCATAAAGCTGTCCGTGCCAGAGATAATAATTTTGATCCCCCGCTCCGGCACCAACCAATCCGACCAGTCGGGCGCGAGATTTATGAAGCCGCTCAAATACGACGCCTCGTCCACAAAGAAATGCGTCACGCCGCTTTCGGAGAGCGCCTTTATCTCCTCCGTCACCGCGGCCATACCGGTTTCCTCGTAATTGAAACGCGCGTAAGCCGCCCTATAGCCGCGCTCGGCCAACGTCTCGGCGGCTTGGAGCATACCGACGGTTTTGCCCGTGGAGCGCAGGCCGTAGACGATACCGAGCTTGCCGTTGTAGCAATTATCCGTACAAAAATCGATGAGCGGCGAGACGAAATCCCGGCGCTGAAATTTGCCGCCCGCGCCACTTGTCATCTTACTGACGGTAGACGCGAGCTTATCACCGGTTTGAAAATAATTGACCGCGCTGTTTGTGTTTGGAGTTTCGGTATTCTCGCTCATTTCTTGTTCCTTTCTCCCGCTCCGGCAGGGGATGTATCGCGCGTTTTGCTCCAGCCATCGCGCGACGCCGTCGCTGTCGTTCGCGCCGCAGATATGGTCGGCGGCGGCCCTGACCTCCGGCTTCGCGTTTTCCACCGCCACCTTTTCGTCGCAGGCCGCGAACATCGGCAGATCGTTGAGATTGTCGCCGAATCCGACGACGCGCCCGTATCCGAGCGCCTCCCGGAGATAGGCCACGGCTTCGCGCTTGGACGCCCTGGCGCTGAACATTTCCAAGTACCACATGTCCGAGCTGTAAATGTCCCGGTAAAACGCCAGGTTCAGGCCGGGCAGCGCCGCGAGCGCGTCACGCACGGGCCGGAGCCGCTCTTGCGTGTCGAGCAGGGCGAAATATACGATGTGCTCCGCCGGCACGCCGGCAAAGCTGGCTGCATGCAGGAAAGGCTTTCCATAGCGGGCGACGCGCTCCTCCACGAAATCGCGCAGCGGCTTTTTCTCAAGGGACTCGTAGTATGTCGCGAGCTCCCCGTCGCGGAGCTCGTACATGAAGCCCGTTATCGCGAACGCCTTTAGCGTCCGAACCGCCGCCGCGACGGTTTCCGGGGGCAGCCTGTAGATTTTTACGTACCGCTCCCGCGCGGCGTCGTAGATCAGAGCGCCGTTCATCAAAACAATGGGCGCGCGCAGCTCCACGCCGGCAAGTATCTTGCCGGCCGAGGCGAGCGTCCGCGCCGTGGCGACGGAGAAATTCAGCCCGCCCGCGATCATGGCGCCGAGCGCGCGCGCCGTGTATTCCGTCAGTTCGGCGGAGCTGTTCAGAAGCGTGCCGTCAAGGTCGGATATGTACAGGGTTTTGCCTGCCATCTGGCGCCTGCCCCCTTTTCTCCGCTCGCGCGCGTTGCCCGCGCGCAGGTCGATATTTGCGGATATTTTTCGCGCGCTTGGCGTTTTTTGCGCGACCTTGCGCGCTTTTTGCGAGCCCTTTTGCGCTACAACGCGTTTCGCGGAACCGCCCTATCTGGCGGCGCCCGCGGGCCACGGCGCCTGGAAGCGCCTCTCGTAGGCGTCTATGAGCCAGCCGCGGAATTTCGGGTGCGCGATGCCGATCAGCATGCGCGCGCGGTCGCGCACGGCGCGGTATCGCAGGTTCGCTATGCCGTACTCCGTTATAACGTACTCCACGTCGTTGCGCGTGGTCGTGACGGCCGCGCCCTCGTCCAGCAGCGGCACGATCTTCGATATGCCGCCGCCCGCCGCCGTTGACGCGAACGCGATGATGGAGCGCCCGCCCCGGCTTATCTGCGCGGCGCGTATGAAATCCGTCTGGCCGCCGACCGCGGAGATCTGCGCGCCGCCCACCATCTCGGCGCAGACCTGGCCCAGCAGGTCGATCTGGACGCAGGAGTTGATGGACACCAGGTTGTCGTTCTGCCCCGCGATCAGCGGGTCGTTCGTGTATGTCGCGGGGTGCATGCTCACGCACGGGTTGTCGTGCACGAAGTCGTACAGCCGCTGCGTGCCCATGAGGAATGTCGCGAGCATTTTGCCCCGGTTGAAGTTCTTCCTTGAATTGTTGATGACGCCGGCCTCCGCGAGCTCCGCCACGCCGTCGGAGAACATTTCCGAATGAACGCCCAGGTCCCGCTTGCCCTTCAGGGACAGGAGGACGGCGTCGGGGATCGCGCCTATGCCGAGCTGCAGGCAGTCGCCGTCGTTGATCAGCCTGGCGCAGTTTTCGCCTATCGCCCGCTCCACGTCCGTGATCTTTGGCGGCCGCAGCTGGTGCAGCGGCGCGTCGTGCTCGACCGCGCAGTCGATGTCGGACACGTGTATGAAGCAGTCGCCGAGCGTTCGCGGCATGCGGCTGTTGATCTGCGCTATGACGAGCGGCGCGACCTCCGCCGAGCGCTTCGTGTAGTCAACCGACACGCCGAAGCTGCAGTAGCCGTGCCTGTCCGGCGGCGACACGCACACCATCGCCACGTCCGGCGCGAGCGTCGTGTCCAGCTGGCACGGTATGCGCGAGAAGGAGCACGGCACATAGTCGCCGTGCCCGGCCTTAACCGTCGCCCTAGTCGCCGCGCCGACGAACTGCGACACGTGCCGGAAGTGCTTCTCCATGCCGGGCTGCGCGTATTCCGATTTGCCCATGGGGAGCATGTGCGTGATCTCGACGTCCCGGTAGCTCTCCCTGTTGGCGACCATCGCGTCCACGAGAAAAGCCGGCTCGCCCGCGCAGTGCCCGATCGACACGCGGTTGCCCGGCATTATCCGGCGCACCGCGTCCTCCGCGCTCGTCAGCCGCTCTCTGTATATGGCTCTCCAGTCCGTCGCGCCGCCCGCATTGCCGCCCGTATTGCTACTCATATTGCCACCCGTATTGCCAACCATATCGCCGCCGCCCCCGCTTCATCCAATCTGATTTTCGCCTGATTTTCGCCGTGCCCAGTGCCGCCAGGCTGATTTCCGGCGCGCCGCCGCGCCATCGCGCCCAGTGCCGCTAGTCTGATTTCCGCTGCGCCCAGCGCCGCCGGTCTGCCACCCCAAATGCGCCAGGCCGCCGCGCCCAGTGCCGCCAGGCCGTTGCCCCCCCGCTTTTTATGGCGTCACACAATGGCGCTGTTGTAGCTGCCCAGCAGCTGCCCCGTGAGGTCGCTGATCCGTTCGGGCGTGCCGTCCGTGAAGACGGCGATGGACTCGATCTCCGTGTCGCTGAACTCGCGCCCCGTCTGCACGCGCTCCATGAGCTCCGACAGGCTCGCTTTCAGCTCGGACATCGTGTCGTTGAACCTCATGAGCGATATTATGCCCTCGTCCCTGCCAGCGCTCGAATCGCCCCCGACAAGCTCGTCGTACCCGTTGTACGCGGCGACGAACGCGTCGTAGAGCGGGCGGTACTCGTCCGCGTCTATGTCCAGGATGTTCGCGGCCGTGACGCCGCCCGCGCTCAGGTACGCGCTGACATTCTGCGCCTCGATCACGGACAGGAGCGCGTAATAGTGGATCATACGGCCCGACTCCTCGTATATGGCGAGCTGCTCCTCGTCCTGCCCCTCCAGCATCGCGTCCACGGCCACCAGAAATGCGCCCGCCTTCTCCCAGACGAGCCCGTATTCGCCAATGATTATGTCGTGGTATTCCTGCGCCTTTTTGTAGCCGTCGTCCACGTAGTTCTTGTCCTCGTAGTATTTTTTCGCGTTCGCGAGCGCGGCGGCGTAGCGGGCGAGGACGGGCTCCAGCTCGCGCAGCGCCTCGTCCGCGTCCGGCTCCTCCGGCTTTTTGCCCGCGTATGGCGCCGCGTCGGCCAGCTTTTCCGCGACGTTCGCGCCATACATGGTAAAGCCGCTGAAGCCGTCCTCTATGTACACGGCTTCCTCATCGCCGAAACATTCGGCGTAGTCCATGACGACCGTGTCGATGTCGTCGATTATGGCGTTGTACAGGCCGACATACGCGTTGTGCTTTTCGATTTCGCCGGAATCCGCGGCGTTCGCGCCGCCGCCCCCGCCCGCCGAATCTTCGTCCCCGTTTCCGTCCCCGCCCCCGCTCCCGGCTGCCAGGCCGGCGCACGACGACAGCGCCATGGCGAGCGCCAGCGCGAGGGCCAAGGCGAGCGCCAGGGCGCAGGCCGCGCAAACGCTGCCCATGTTCGCGCCGCGCATCTTCTTGCCGCCCATGCTCGCGCCGCCTGTTTCCGCGCCGCTCATGTTCATGTTCGCGCTATTCGCGCTATTCGCATTTTCGCCATCCGTATTCGCGCCGCGCATCTTCTTGTTGTTGCCCATGTTCGCGCCGCCCGCTTTCGCGCCGCTCATGCTCACGTTCGCGCCGCCCGCTTTCGCGCGATCTGTTTTTATGCTGCCCATTCCCATGCGGTTCATTTTCATGCAGTTCATTTGCCCCATTTCCGTATATTTATTCATCGTATTTATCCGCCATGCGCTGATTCGCATTTATCGCATTTATTCATTATAATCCATTTCGGGGCAAGTTGGGCCTATTTTGTTCCGCCTCGGCCCTTTTCAGCCCATTTCACATTATTCCGCGCTATTCTGCCGGGCTTGTCGTGCAGGATACCGAGACGCCTAGCGGCTCAACCGCAAGGCGAATTGCTTGGCCGCTGCCATTGATTGCCATTGATCTGCATTGATCTGCATTTGCTGAAACGTATCCAAAAAATCAAGCGCAAGATCGGAGCGACCGTTATAATTGAATCACAATATCGATATTGCCCTTTGAAAAGAGGTGAGGACTTGCGGAATATTTACATTCTGTCAGCGGCCTTGGAAGCCGTTGAGGAAAAACTGTGCGAGCCATTATCAGTGGAGGACCTGGCCACGGCGGTTTATTGCTCGGCGTCCGGGCTGCAAAAGTTATTCCGGTACGCATTCCATTGCCCTGTCGGCGAGTATATTGGCAAGAGAAGGTTAAGCCAGGCATCACGCGAGCTGCTGTCAGGCGAAAAGAGCGTGACCGAGATTGCGCTTGATTATCAGTACGGCTCGCCGGAAGTATTCACAAGAGCCTTCAGACGCCTTTGGGGGATTACGCCGTCAGAGTTTCGCAAAACGCACCGATTTTACGAGCTGTTCCCAAGATTTAAGACTCAAATTGAAAATGGAGGGTTCACAATGTCAAAAAGAAAGCCTGTTGATATCAGCGAGCTGTATGACGAGCTTAAAAAACTGGCGAACACCTACATCCTCAGCATTGACATCAAGCATTTTGCCCAAGTGAATAAAGAGCACGGGCACGCGACCGGCGATTTAGTCATTGCCGAGGCGTTCCTGCGGATTGAGCGGGAACTGTCCGGCGAAATGCTGCTGTTCCGCGTCGGCGGGGATGAATTTGCCGTGATTACCGGATACGATTCGCTTGACGATGCGAAAACGCTCGCCCGAGAGGTCACGAAGCATAACGGAGAACCTGTCAGGGCTGGAAACTCGGAAATTCCGCTGTCGCTTTGGGTCGGCATAAGCCGCGTGCCGGATGGCGCTCTGAGCTACCATAGAACGCTGGAGCTCATGGCAAGCGCGGTGGAGAGCGCGCGACAGTCGGAGGACTGCGTCAGCGTATTCGTCGGCGCGGTCAAGGAATAGGAGGCGGCGCGAGCGCGAACAGGGCGCGGACAGGGCGCGGGGCAGCTCGGGCGCCAGTCGGGCGGCGCGCGCATATCCGGGCTGTTGATTTCATTGCGCGGAAAGCATATCATATGGTTGTAGGTGATTATAGGAGAGTGCGCGCCATGCGGCTGCTAGGACGGGGCCGCATGGCGCGCCAAATTGGCATTACGAAAGCAGAATTGTGCGGAGGAGGCAACGAACCTATGCTATCGGCAAAAATCGACACGGAAACAGTCTATACCATCGAAACGCGAGTCAGTAATACTCGTTTCCTCTGTCCGACCGCGAATGCGTCGGAATTTTCAATCGCTCACGAGTGTGACTTCGCTTATCCGCCAGCCGTTGCCGTCAGCCGCCGCAAGCTTGAGCATGACGGGCTGGATAGCCTCCGCGCCGCCGTTCACGGCTTCAACGCTTGTAATCCAGATGATGTTTCCGTAAACAGTCCAGTTGTTTGCGCCAAATTTGTCGAGCTCTGTTACTTCAATCCTGTCAGGCCATGGGCTTGAGCCTGCTTTTCCGAGCGCAATGTCAGGGCTGCCCGCCCATATTTCCAACAGTTCCGGCGTTAGGAAATCGGCGTAATGCCTGTGAATTTGGCTTGCCGCTTCTTCAGGCGAGGTTACGAGCTGAACCATTGAAATTTGCGCGCAGAACGCGCTCACAAATTCTCGAATGGCCTCCTCTTTGTTCTCAAAGGCAAAATTTGGATCATAAAGCGGCGCGGCGACTTCCGACGGCGTTTCGTCGTCTTGCGCGGGCTGCGTGAGGGCCGCCGCCGCCGTCTCGAAGTCGTTTCGGAAATCTTCCCATGCAAGACCAAAATTTCCGATAAAATCGCTGGCCTGATCTTCGCTGACGGCTATCCTTGAAGCATATGCCGCCTTATCAAGCTCGCCGCCGCTCGGAGTGTTTCGGAAAGCGAAATTGACCTCTTCCAGATTATCAATCAGGGCGAACAGCAGCGCGGCGTTTTTTGGCAGGGCGGTGATATTCCTCTCCGCGCCGTTCTGCTCGTAATAGAGCGTCAATGTATGCGGAGCGTATCCCGTGCCGTAGTCGTCGCCCACGGAGAAAAACCGCTGCGTCAGCGCATCGTCCAGCGGCGGCAGAGCGCCCACTATCTTCCCGACCGCGCTGTTGTCGCCGACGTAAGGCGTTCTGAGCGCGGAAAGCGCGCTTGTATCGATAGTTGGCTGGGCTTGGAAAATTGTGCCTGGGTCGGTTCTTACCCACAAACCATATTCCACCGCGTTTTCGCCCTCGCCGCAGATAACGCGATACCATCTAAACGAGCTACCCGCTTTATAATCTGCGGTGTTTGAGCTGAGCGCGTCCGTCCAATTTTCCGTTACGGCAAACGTGACGAGATTGCCGCCTGACAACTCCACATCGAGCGTCCTGTCAGTCCGCCAGCCGTATTTGCGCGAACCGTCGGCGTTGGCCCGGATCTCAATGACGCTTATCGTTTCGGGGAGACCGTCTCTGAAGTTAAGGCTTATCGTCGAGCCGCGTTCGACATACGGTATTTTTTCACGGTTGCCGAACTCGATCGCCGAGGATTTGCCCTCGTAACTTATGGTCGCCTGAACAGGCGCGACGTTTGCGTCTGCGTCTGCGTCTGCATCTGCGTCCGCTGCCCGGCTCAGCGTTAAACCCGCCGCCAATCCAACGGCAAGCACTACTGCCATAAATATGACAATTTTGGCAGGTTTCTGGAAATTCAGCACATTCTTAACCCGCTCCTTGATGCCGCTCTCCCCGAACGCCAGCGGCGACGCGCCGAATATCCGCCGGTTCATTGACAGCGACAGGAGCGTTTGCGAATAGTCCGCTTTGACGCCCATTCCCAATTCGCGCAAAACGCGCTCGTCGCAGGACATCTCCATATCGGCGCAGAGCAACGCAAAAGCTATCCAAGCAAGCGGGTTGAACCAATGCGCGCACAGAAGCGCGAACGCGACCGGTTTTGCAAGGTAATCGCGCCGCTTGATGTGCGTCTGCTCATGAAGCGTGACATAGCGCAATTCCTCCCCCGCCATCCCCGCCAGTCCGACCGGAATGTGAATTTTCGGTTTGATAAAACCGTAGACGAACGGCGCCGCCGCGCTGTCTTTGCGGCGAATCAGCCGAACATATGAGATCGCGGCGTACAGGAGCATTGCGGCGACGCCGGCAAGCCATGCGCATGCGCCAACCGCTATCCACGCCTGCAATGGGTTTGCGCTTGCCATGGGCGCCGCGGCGGGCAGGGAATTGCTGACGGCGTTGTCTATAACGCTTATCCCGCTGTCAACGCGAGGAATTGCCTGCATTGCTATATCCCGCGGGATCGGCTCGGAATTAAACGGGATCAAGCTGAACGCGCCTTCCAGCTTGAACGGGCAAGCAAGATTGAATCCCGCCACTCCCCAGAGCGCATAGCTTATCCATTTCGGAGCGCGTATTTTTCGCAGCGCGAGCCGCGCCAGGCACAGGACGGCAATGACGAACGCCGCCATGACGCTCATATTCAGCACGGTCAGAAAAACGTCAGTCATCGCGGTCAGAAAAACGTCAGTCATCGCGAGCGCCCTCCCTGTATTCGTCAATCAGGCGTTTGATTTCCTCCGCCTGCTTGCCGGTGAGCTTTCGGCTGCTTGCGAACGCCGCGATAAATCGCGGCAAGCTACCGCCATAGGTGTCGTCCACATATTTTACGCTCTGCCCGGCGTAAAACTCGTCGCGGGTCACCAGAGCTGTGACAAGCGCGTACTCGTTCTTGAAAATACCCTTGCCGCAGAGCTTTTTCAGCACGGTGTATGTGGTGGTTTTTTTCCATTTCATCACATCCGCCGCCAATTCCGCAAGTTTCGGGGA
>JAISFK010000219.1 GCA_031263625.1 Clostridiales bacterium | reverse complement strand
AGCGAGTACACGGAGACAGGCCCCCCGTCGGAAGCCGCCTGCCCGCCCGGCGCGTCGCTCTCGTCGCGGATCAAAACGGAGCCCGACGCCTGGCCAGACGCCTCCGCAAGCATTCGCTCGGCCTCCGCGTCGGCAAGCATCCCCGTCCTGTAGCTGTACACGGAATAGATTATGGACGCGCAGATCAGCCCAAGCCCGAAGCCAAACAGCACGCTCTTTAAATTAATGTTCTTCATAGACATCCTTCAGTCCAAGAATAAGCGACACCTCGCCCCTCCCGATGTCCAGCCTCTGCGCGATTTCGCTCTCGCTCAGGCCGTCCTCCGCGCAGCGCAGGACCTCCGCGAGCTTTTTGCTGCGGTTGGCCCTGATCTTGCGCTTCGCCCTGTGGCGCTCGATGTCTTCGGGCATCGGAAACATGATGATCGGCGGCATCGCGGGCGGCGCCTCCGCCTCCGGCTCCCAGTCCCCGCCCGTTTCGGCGAGAGCCGCGCCCCCGCCCGTTTCGGCCAGCTCCGCGCCCCCGTCCATGCCGGCCGGCTCCGCAGCCTCGCCCTCAGCCAGCTCTGCGACGTCGAGCGCTTCCGCCGAATCCGCCCCGCCGCCGGCCTCGGCCAGGGCAAGCGCAAGCCCCTCGCCCGCGCCATCGCCATCGCCCGCCGGCTGTGCATATGCCGCGCCCGCAGGCGGCAGGGCGGCCCAGCCCGCCGCCGGCAACGCGACCTGCGCAGCCTGCGCTGCCTGGCCCGCCAGCGCCGAATACGCCTCGCTCGCCGCGCCCAGCTCCCTGCCCAGCCGCAAAATGCAGTCCTCCGCCTCGGAGTTCTTTTGGTCTATCCGCGAGAAGATGTAGTCCGAAAAGTTGTTCAGCTCGCTGACCATCAGCTCTGCGTCGTCAATGATGGACAAAAGCTCGGCCCTGTCCGTTTCGGCCTGCCTCACGAATTTTCTGTTCTTCCTAGCATCATATGCTATCCATGCCATGGCTGTCAATACAAAAGCCATGCCCGCAAACATCATGCCGAACAAAAACGCATTGCCCATCCTGCCAGCCACCGTCCCTTTTTATACTGACGAGCATTTGAATTTTCCATTAACGCGAGTCAGTAATACTCGTTTCCTCTGTCCGACCGCAAATTGCGGTCGGTATTTCCAATCGCTCGCGAGTATGGAGTTTCGCCCGCCTCGCGCGGGGCCGCCCGCGCCTTTTCGGGGGCGCCGGGGCCTATGCCCATGATGCGACGCCAGAGCTTATGGCGTCATAGCTTTATGTCTATAATGCTGCCGCTTTCTTTGCCGCCTCCCGCGCCGCCTCCGTGGCCGCTGCCGCCCCTCGGCTGGCCGCCGGGCTTTCCGGGCGGGCCGCCGTCCTGCCGGCGCTTCTTCTTTTTCGAGGCGTCCTGCTCCCGATCCTGCTTCTCCCGCAGAGTGAGCGCCTGCGCGTCCTTCTTCGCGCGCACCTCTTTCATGTCGGCCTCGACCATGCTCTTCGTGTCCTCGGCTCCGCGCTGCGACGCCAGAAGATGCCTCTCGTCCTCGCTGCCGTGTATTCTCGCGAGCTCCGTCATCTTGGGTATCATGACCTGCAGATCGACAGGCTTTATGGACATCGCATCCTCCCCCTGCTGATATTAATACGGCCCAACTCGGATGTCGCCGCCGTCGCTTTTCAGCGTGCAGAACTGGAGATCCTCCTTGACGAGCATGGACGCCGCGCCTATCGTGACCCTCACGCCGACGTACACGATCCCGCTCGCCGAAACCACGCCCCTGCCGCTGCCCGCGGACTGCGCCTCAAGGCCGTCGTGCTCGCCCTTCAGCTGCTCCAGCTTCGCGTCGTACTCCTCGCTGATCTTCAGCGTCCTCGCGTACAGGAACTGCTTCTCCGGCGACAGCCCGCCCGCCTTTTCGAGCCTGGACAGCATGGACAGCGCCTGGGCCGTCTTCTTCGACTCGGCCTGCAGCCGCAGGATCTCGTTCTTGATCTCCTTTATGCGATCGACGACCTTGGGATCGCTGCCGACCTCGATCTCCGTCTGCGTCGCGAACTGCGAGCCCACCGTGATGGCCTTGATGTATTCCCGCGCCTTCGCGCTGCCGCCGACCAGCAGGCCCTTCCTGCCCAGCAGCTCTATGCCGACCCCCGCCCTGGCCGCGCTGTGCATGATGCACTCCGCGGTGATCTTGCCGCTGGCCGTGATTATGCTGTTCTCGATGTACTTCGCGTAGATGTTCCCGCCCGCGCGGAGCGAGCCGCCGCCCTGGCCCGTCATGCCCCCGTGCAGCACGATGTCGCCCGCCGCCGTGATCGCGGCCTTCTCGACAAGCCCGTATATCGTCACGTCGCCGCCGCTGCTCACCGAGAAGCCGGCCAGGACGTTCCCGCGCACGGTGACGTTGCCGACGAACGCGATGTTGCCCGTGGAGTAGTCCACGTCCTTTTTGACCTCAAACTCCTGCAGCACGTCGATGCCGGACGCGCCGCGCTTCACCTGCCCGCCGATGGCCGCGACGACGGCGTCGCCCGCGGCGTTGAGCTTCACGTTCCTGCCCCTCGGCGGCGCCGCCGGCTTGCCCGGCTTTGCGGCCAGCCTGTCGCCCAAGACCGAAAAGCCGTCCGCTCCCTGCGTCGGCTTGAATATCCTGCACAGCACGTCGCCAGCCTTGACTTCGTGTATGAGGTTCATGTCCTTGTAGTCTATGCGCCCCGACGGCAGCACGGCCGGCGCCGCGCCGTCGGAGTAGTCGAACGCGTGCTCCAGCCTGCCGTTCTCGCCGTGAACGGGCGAAAGCCCCTGGGCCACGAGATACTCCCGGTTGTAGATCGGGCTCTGCGCGATTTCTGCGACGACGCTCTCCTTTATGCCGTAGACGACCCTTCTCAGAGCCAGCAGCGACATTATGTCGTCTTTCGTGGCCTTTGGCGCGCCGTCCTGGGGCGGCGCGATCGTCAGGTAGGCGCTCATCCTGTCCCTGCTGATCGACAAATCCATGCCCGCGCTCGCGCCTGCGCCCGCTCTGTCCGCTCTGTCAGCCAATTCGTCCCCTTCCCCCGCGCCGCGGGGAACAACGCCCCGCGCGCCGCCCCCGCGACAGGGCTACGGCACAAAATAGGACAGCTGCTTTGAGAGCTTGCCGCGAAGCTTCGCGACGGCCTTTGTGTGCAGCTGCGAAATTCTTGACTCCGACACTTTCATTATCTCGCTTATTTCCCTCAAAGTCAATTCGTCGTAGTAATAAAACGAAATGACCGTCTTCTCCTTGTCCGAAAGCCTGTCTATCTCCCTCGCGAGGATCTCCCGCACCTCGGCCGCCTCGGCCTGCGTCTCCGGGCTGTCCGAGCCGTCCTCGATCTCTATGCCCTCGCCGTCGCCGTTCTCCTGCGTCTCGTTCAGCGACACGAGCGTGGCTATGCTCGCGTCGTCCACGAGCTTGTTGAACTCCTTCATGGACAGCCCCATCTTGGCGGCCGACTCCTCGTCGCTCGGCGGGCGGCCCAGCTCGATCTCGAGCTCCGACAGCGCGCGCTCCAGGTCCTTGCCCTTCTGCCGCAGGGAGCGCGGCACCCAGTCCTGCTCGCGGATGTTGTCTATGATGGCGCCGCGTATTCTGAGCGACGCGTATGTCTCAAACTTGACGCCCTTGCCGATGTCAAACTTGTCGATGGCGTCTATCAGCCCGAACACGCCGTAGCTCACGAGGTCGTCATATTCCAGGCTGGCCGTGAAGTATATGTTCAGCCTGCCCGCGACGTACTTTATCAGGTAGGCGTTTTCCGTTATGAGCGTTTCGCGTATGGCCGGATCCTTCGTCCGCGCGTACTGCTTCCACAGCTGCTGGTGGGTTTTGGCGTCCAACGGCATATAAAAAACCTCCATGCCCAGTTTCTACCACAGATGGCGCCCAAAGTAACAGGCAACTTGGGCGCGCCGCCCCGCTCGTCTCAGGCCCGGCTCAGGCTCCGCCCGGCTCAGGCCCCGGCGGGCGCCGCTCCGCCGGCCGCCTGGGCCGCGCCCGCTTCGCCCGCGCCCGCTTCGCCTGCGGCCTCGCCCGCCCCGGCGCGCGCGCCATGCGCCACGCCCGGCCCGGCGCCGACGCCGTTCTCGCCGTTGCCGGCTCCGACGCCGCCATTCGCCGCTTCCGCGCCCTGCGCCCACTCCGCGCCGGCCGCTCCCGGCGCATCCGAAGCCCCAGGCCCGGCCGGGCCAGGCGCCGAAGGCTCTCCCGCTCCCGCGCCGGCGCCGGCGAAGCCGCCCTCGCCCTCGCCCGCTTCCCCATCGCCGGCCTCCGCGCCGCCCTCGCCGACTTCCGCGCCGGCGCCGGGCGCGTCGAGCGCGCCGCCCCGGTACAGCAGATCGCCCTCCGACGGCGCCTTCTCCATCCGGGCCTCGCACTCGTCCCGGATGCCGATGACGGTCCGCTTGACGACAAAGCCGATGAAGTAGAAGCACACGATGAACAGGCACATGCACTTGTACGTCGCCGACGCCGGAATCCGGCTCGCGTACCCGAATATGCCCGCTATCGTCGCGGAGCCTGCCGCGAGTATCACCGGGAGGTTGTTAATTATATGCATGAGCCCCAATTCTTCCTTACCCTAAATGGATTTCGAGCCGTGGCCGATGGTCTTGATGAGCACGATCCCGTCGGCCGAGTAAAGCTCGATGGTCCTGCCGTAGTTCAGCCCGACGTCCTCGGACACGATCGGTATTTTCAGCATGGCGAGCACCTCCCGCGACGCGTCCGTGTTGCGGTCCCCTATGCGCATGACGTCCGACACCTCCCTGAACGCGAACATCTGCGCGCCGCCGGCCAGCTTCGCCACGACGGACGCGCGCTTCGCGCCCAGGCGCAGCATCTGGTTGAGCAGCTCCATGATGCCCGTGTCGGCGAACTTGGCGATGTTCGTGTTGTCGCGCGCCTGCTTGCTGGACGGCAGCATGACGTGCGCCATCCCGCTGATCTTGGTCATGCGGTCGAACAGCGATATGCCCACGCACGAGCCCAGGCCCAGCGTAGTCAACATGCATGGGTGCCTGCCAACCCGCAGGTCCGCCATGCCAACCTTAATAATATCCATTGTTATTGACCAACTCCCAACGCCCGTAGTAGAGTGGCGTATGACGCCACGTCGGGGACGAGGAAAAAGTCGCCGCCCACCTTGATGTTGTCCTGGGAAAACTCGCTGTCTATGTACAGCACGCTGTCGCCGATCTTGCCAAACTCGATCGTCAGCACGCTCAGTATGGCACCCGCCATGTCGAGCGCCAGCTCCGGCACCTCCGTGACTATGCGCAGGCCCGTCATGGACGATATGGCGCTGAGGTACGAGCTGATCATGATGTTGCCCACCTCGCGCAGCGCGGATATCTCCATGTCGTCAAACTGCTCCAGGGGCAGCGTGCGCTGCCTGCTGACGTTCAGCATCCTGTGTATGAGGATCTGCGCCAGGTCGTGCGCCTCCTCCAGCCGGAGCAGGAACATGATGTTCCCCGCCAGGTCGCCGTGCATGGGCTGCATGATGCCGACGACCAGGGCCTCCTCGCCGCCGACGATCTGCGTGATCTCGTTGAACTTGAGTATCTTCACCTGCGGCAGCGACAGCGAGATCCTCTTGTCCACGATCTTGGAGAGGGCCGTCGCGGCCGAGCTGGAGCCGATGTTGCCAATCTCCCTCAGCACGTCGAGCTGCATCGCGTTCATCGCGTCAATATTGTCAGGCATAAATGAACCCCCATCCTTCTTTTGTATGCTAAGGCATGCCGCGCTGCGCCGTGTTGCGCCGGGCCGGGCCATGCCGAGCCGGGCCGCGCCGCATTGGGCAGCGCCGTGTCGCGCCGCGTCGCGCTACGCGCGGGCGAAGCTGTCCGCGTTCAGCAGCGTGGCCGCCCTGCCGCCCGCCCTCACGATCCCGCCGACGTCCTCCGCGGGCAGAGAGCCGCCGATTGCCGAGGGGCTCTCGATGTCGGACGCGGCCACCCTCGCGACCTCGCTCACGGAATCGACGACGAGCCCGACGGACACGCCGTCCGACCTCACGACGACGATCCTGCCGTCGCCGCCGGGGCCGCTCGCGCTGCCGGCTCCGCCCGCGCCATTCGCGCCGCCAGCGCAGTCAGGGCCGCGCCCGTTGCCGGGGTCGCTCGCGCCGCCGCCTTGCCAGGGCGCGGCCTGCCACTCGCCCGCGCCCTGCCCCCCCGCTCGCCGCGCGTCGGCCGCGAGCCGCAGGCGCATGTCCACGATGGGCAGTATCTCGCCCCGGAGGTTGATCACGCCCAGAACGTGCGGCGCCGTCCCCGGCACGCGCGTCACGCGCGCGTCGTTCCTGAGCACGGAGGACACTTTCGATATGTCCAGGCCGTAGTCGTCGCCCCGTATTTTAAAAAGCAGCACCTGGCAGTCCGGCATCGCCGCAAAACCATCCTTTTTTCAAGCGTTGGCGCGAAGCCCGCGCGCGAAACCTGCGCGCGGCCCGCCCATAGGCGGCCTGTGCCTGCCCGCGGCGGCTCGCCCGCATGCGGCATGGGCCTTGGCCCCGCCCGCGGGAACCCGCTGCGGGGAACTCGCCCCGGCCGCGCCCTATATGAGCAGCGCGCCCGCGTTCAGCATGAGCGCCACCGAGCCGTCGCCCAGGATTGTCGCCCCCGACACGAGCTTCGCGTTTTGGAAAAAAGGCCCCAGCGGCTTCTGGACCAATTCGTGCTGCCCCAACACCGCGTCCGCGATCATCCCAAAATATTTTTCCCCAATTCTCGCGACTACAATCGTCAAAATATCTTGCGGGGCGGCAGGCCGGGCGCCGGCATGCTCCGCCGCAGCGGCGGCCGGATCGCAGCCGAGGGCTTCCGCCAGGCTGATCACGGGTATGAGCGCGTCCCGCAGCAGCATCACCATGCGGCCCTGCGTCCTGCCAATCTCATCCGCGCCGACCTTGACGACCTCCGCGACGGCGCTGAGGCTGACGGCGTACTTCTCCGATCCGGCCTCCACGAGCAGGGCGCTCACGACGACGAGCGACACGGGCAGCCTTATGCTGATCTTGGTGCCCGCGGACTTGGCCGTCTCGATCTCCACGCTGCCGCCAAACGACTCGATCTTCGTCTTTACGACGTCCAGGCCGACCCCCCTGCCGGACAGCTCGGACACCTGGTCCTTAGTCGATAGCGACGGCTCGAAGACGAGCCGCGCGGCCTCGCCGTCCGTCATCGCCGCGGCCCGCTCCCCGCTGACAATGCCAGAGGCGGCGGCTTTTGCGCGCACCTTTTCTATGTCTATGCCCCCGCCGTCGTCCCGCACCTCGACCAGCACGTCGGCCCCGCTCTGGCTCGCGCTCATGCGCACGCGCCCCCTCGCGGGCTTTCCGAGGCGCGCGCGCGTTTCGGCGTCCTCTATGCCGTGGTCGATGCAGTTGCGCAGGATGTGCAGCAGGGGCTCGCCCAGCTCGTCGATCACTGTCCTGTCAAGCTCCGTGTCCTCGCCGGCTATTTCCAGCTCGACCTCCTTGCCCAGCGCCTGCGATATGTCCCTGACCATTTTGGGGAACCGGCTGAACACGCTGCCGATGGACACCATGCGCGCGCGCATGGTCATCTCGTGCAGGCTCGACGCCAGCCGGTCCAGATACTCCAGCTCGCCCGCGAGCCGAGGCGCGCCGGCGAGCTCCGCGACGCCCTGCAGCCGGCTCTTTTCTATGATCAGCTCCGACACCAGGTTCAGCAGCGCGTCCAGCCTGGCGATGTCCACCTTGACGGTCTTGCTCATCGGCAGCCGCTTGCGGGCGGGCGCGCCTGCGGTTGCGGCGGCGGCGGAGGCCGGCCCGGCCGCAAGCGGCTCGCCCGGCGGAAGTGCGCCCGCGCTCTCTGGCGCCGGCGCGGCGCCCTCGCGGGAAGCGGCCCCTGCGGCGTCTGGAGCTCCTGCGGCCTCCGCTGCTTCCGCGCCGCCCGCGCCCTCGCCGGCTTCGGCCTTGGCCCCGGCAGCGCGGACGCCCGCGCCGGAGACGGCTCCAACCCCGGCGTTCGCGCCCGCGCTCGCGCCGTCCGGCGCTTCCCCGATCTCCGCAATCTCGATCGCGTCCACCTCGGAAAAGCCCGAAAGCGCCTTGCCAAGCTCGCCCGCCTGCATGGCGCTGAGCGCGGTGGCGCGAAATTCCAGCCCGAACCGCTC
>JAISFK010000183.1 GCA_031263625.1 Clostridiales bacterium | reverse complement strand
CTGGAGGACATGTTCGCGGACGACGCGCTGTGGGAGCGCGAGCACGCCGACATCGCGGCGAGCTACGGGCAGATCGGCGCGTTTCGCGGCAGGCTCGCCGAGAGCGCGGAGACTTTGCTGGCGTGCCTGCGGCTGCAGGACGAGATCTCCATGCGCTGCGAGCACATTTACGCCTATGCGAAGATGAGGCGCGACGAGGACAACGCGAACGACAGGTATCAGGCGTTCACGGACATGGCCATGGCCGTGTTCACGGAGGCCATGGCGGCATGCTCCTACATCGCGCCGGAGATCCTGGCCGCCGGCGAGGAGCGCCTCGAGGGCTTTATGGCCGAAAACGCCGAGCTCGCGGCCTACCGCCATTTCCTCGGCGATCTGCTCCGCGAGAAGGCCCACATTCTGTCCGAGAGCGAGGAGGCGATTCTGGCGCTGGCGTCCGAGCCGCTTCACTCGGCGGGCGACATCTACACGAAGTTCACGAACGCCGACCTGAAATTCCCTAGCGTCACGGGCGAGGACGGCGAGCCCGCGGAGCTGTCCGAGGGGCGATACGTGCGCTTCCTCGAGAGCGCCGACCGCCGCGTGCGCGACGAGGCGTTCCACAAGCTGTACGCGACATACGGGCTGTACAGGAACACGATCGCGGCCTCGCTCGCGGCCAGCGTGAAAAAGGACCGCTTTCTGTCGCAGGCGCGCAAATACGGGTCGAGCATCGAGATGTTCCTCGACGCGAACAAAATCCCCGTGTCCATCTACGACAACCTCATCAAGACGGTCGGCGAGCGCCTTGGGCTGCTGCACAGGTACATCGCGCTGCGCAAGAGGGCGCTCGGGCTGGACGAGCTCCGCATGTACGACCTCTACGCGCCGATCGTCGCCGAGTCGGACAGGCGCGTCGGCTTCGAGGAGGCGGCCGAGCTTGTGAAGGCCGGGCTTGCGACGCTCGGGCCGCAGTACGGCGCCGACCTGGCAAAGGGCATATCGTCCGGCTGGATCGACGTGTACGAGAACGCGAACAAGACGCGCGGCGCGTACAGCTGGGGCACGTACCGCTCCCACCCGTACATACTCCTGAACTACCAGGACAAGCTGGACGACGTGCTGACGCTCGCGCACGAGCTGGGGCACTCCATGCACTCCTACTACACGAACCGGGCGCAGCCGTATGTGTACTCGGAGTACAAGATATTCGTCGCGGAGGTCGCGTCCACTGTGAACGAGACGATCATGCTGAACCATCTGATCGGCGCCGCGCGCGACAGCCGGGAGAAGGCGTACCTGCTGAACCGGCAGCTCGAAACGATACGCGGGACGCTGTTCCGGCAGACGATGTTCGCGGAGTTCGAGAAGCTGATCCACGGCAAGCTGCAGAGCGGCGTCGCGCTGACGCCGGACACGCTCTCGACCTCGTACAAGATCCTCAACGACAAATACTTCGCCGCGCAGGTGCGCGTGGACGAGGAAATCGCGCTGGAGTGGGCGCGGATACCGCATTTCTACCACGCCTTCTACGTCTACCAGTACGCGACGGGCATATCGGCGGCGACGACGCTGGCGAGCCGGATAGCCGCCGAGGGGGCGCCGGCGATCGAGCGCTACCTGCGGTTCCTGTCGGGCGGCGGCAGCGACTACCCGATCAACCTGCTGCTGGAGGCCGGCGTCGATCTCACGGCCACGGAGCCCATAGAGAGCGTCCTGCGCGTGTTCGAGGGCGCCCTGGACGAGCTGGAGCGGATCATATAGCGGCGCATGGCAAGCGTGGAGACCTCATATATATCATATTATATCATATATATGAGGCATTGTGGGGGGCATATGCAATACGGCATTTATTACGCGTACTGGGCGAAGGAGTGGGGCGGCGACTACGCGCGCTACGCGCAGAAGGTCGCCGGGCTGGGGTTTGACATACTCGAAATCTCATGCGCGGCGCTCGCGGAAACCGCCCCCGCGCAGATCGCCGGGCTCCGCGCCGCCTGCGAGGCGCACGGCGTCAGGCTGACGGCCGGCTACGGGCCGGCGCCCGGCGAAAACATCGCGTCGCCGGACCCGGACGTCGCCAAAAACGCGCTCGCGTTCTGGGAGCGGACGTTCCCCGTGCTGCAGGAGCTCGGCGTGGCTGTCGTAGGCGGCGGGCTTTACTCGTACTGGCCCGTTGACTATGCGCGCCCATTTGACAGGCGGGCCGACTACGAGCGCAGCGTCGCCGGCATGAAAAAGCTGGCCGACCTGGCGGCGCGGTTCGGGCTGACGCTCTGCATGGAGACGCTGAACCGGTTCGAGGGCTACCTGCTGAACACCGCGGCCGAAGCCGTCCAGTACGTGCGGGACGTTGGCAGGGACAACGTGAAGGCCATGCTGGACACGTTCCACATGAACATCGAGGAGGACAGCCTCGAGGACGCCATACTGGCCGCCGGCCCGGCGCTCGGTCACTTCCACGTCGGCGAGTGCAACCGCAGGCCGCCGCGCGGCGGGAGCCGGCTGGACTGGGGCGGGATAGGGCGCGCGCTGCGCAAGGCGGGGTACGCCGGCGCCGTCGTGATGGAGCCGTTCGTCCTGGCGGGCGGCGGGGTCGGCAGGGACATCAGGGTCTGGCGCGACATCGCGGAGGACGGCAGCGAGGCGGCGCTCGACCGCGCCGCGCGCGATTCGGTCGCGTTCCTGCGCCGCGCGCTTGAGGGGTGACGCATGGCAGTTGTGCTCGCGGCCGCAAGCGTATTGGTATTTTTGGGGCTGTTTCTGATAGTCTCGCACTACGTGAAGGCGACGATCTGGAACGGCTTCCTGTTCGTGTGCCTTCTGGCGAGCCTGGCCATATTCCTCATCCTCCTGGAGCGGGAATTTGGCGTCATGCTCGTGGCCAGGGCGGCGGCGCTGTTTTTCATTCTGATCCTGCTGCTGGCGGCGTTCGGCGTGTACGTGCTGATCGGGCTGCTGCTCATAAACGCGAGGCTGGTCCTGAAGCGGGAGCGGTTCCGCCTGGCCAACTGCCTCGGCCTGGCGCTGGCCATCGCGCTGAGCGCCGCGACCGCGGCGTCATGGGCCGCGAGAAGCCTGGAGCTGCCCGCGTGGGCGAACGCGGCGCGCGCCGGGATCAGCCTGCTCATGGCCTATTATGGGTTCCACATCCTGAACTACATCCTGAGCACGGCGCTCTGCTGCATGGCGCGCCCGCCGCTCTCGCAGGACTATGTCGTCGTGCTGGGCTGCGGCCTGACGGGCGGCAAGGTGTCGCCCATGCTCGCGCGGCGCGTTGACAGGGGCATAGCGTTTTGCAGGAGGCAGGCGGAGAGGGGCGGGGCCGGGGCCGGGGGCGGGGCCGCGCCGCCCAAGCTCGTGCTGTCCGGCGGGCGCGGCCCCGACGAGCCCGTGAGCGAGGCCGAGGCCATGCGCGACTACGCGATCGGGCAGGGCGTGCCGGGCGAGGCCATCCTGCTGGAGGCGGAGTCGCGCACCACGCGCCAGAACATGGAGTACTCAAAGCGGATCATGGACGGCGACGCCGGCGGGCGGCCGTACAGCTGCATTTACGCTACGAGCGGCTACCACGTGCTCCGCGCCGGCGTGTACGCGCGCAAGGCGGGGCTCCGCGCCGGCGGCATAGGCGCGCGGACGGCGCCGTACTACCTGCCCAACGCCCTGCTGCGCGAGTACATCGCGTACATCGTGATGTACAGGAAGCTGAACATAGCGATGGGCGCGGCGCTGTTCGCCGGCGGCGCCCTCTTTTCGCTCCTGTCGCAGGCGCGATAGCCCGCGACGCCCCCATGCCGCGCAAAGCCCGCCGCA
>JAISFK010000127.1 GCA_031263625.1 Clostridiales bacterium | reverse complement strand
CAAACGCGCAAATGAAGCGCCCCGATGCAAGATATCGGGGCAGTTCGCATATGGCGGCTATTACGGCGGGTCGGGGGTCCCGCCGAGGCCAGATATGCGCCCGGCGCGCATCGTCGGCTAGTAGGCGGCTGGCAGGCGGTTGGCAGCAGATAGCTGGCAGTCGGCTTGCATGCAGGCGGCGAGGCGGCGCGCGGGGGGGCGGCTTCATTTCAAAAATGCAGCACTTCTTCATGTGGCGGCTCAAACTGCATCGACAGGCGGCGACATAAAGATAGGAGTATTGCACCTATGCTGAAACCAGCCGGTTTTTTTGGCTCAGTCTGTTCGGAACAGACGACGGCGGAAGCGCGGAGCGCGAACATGGTCTGCGCAGCCGGATTGATTGCAGCGATTGCCGCGACCGCGCCGCGCATCGCAATGAAAACCCCCTTGGCGTTTGCCGCGGTTCTGGCGTGGGCGGCCGCTGCGGCGGCGCTGTCCGCGCGTTTTTTTCAAAAGGCGCCCGGCCGGGGCGCGGCAGCCGGACTGCCGGTTCTGCTCGCGCTGTGCGGCGCGCCGCCGCTGCTGCTTCTGCTGTTCGATCCTGCCGGCGTCATAAGCGCGGCGCTGCCGTGCCTCGCGATATCCGCCGTGCTGATCCTGTTTTTGTCCAAGGGCGCGGCTCGCGCCGCAGCCGCCGGGGCGCACGCGCTTCTGCTGGCCGCGTGCTGCGCGGCGTCCTCATTGCCGCGCTCAGGCCCGCCATACGCCGAGCCCCAGCCCGGCGCGGCGCGGTATGCCGGCCTCGCGTGGCCGTTTCTCGTCGCCGGCCTTTTCGTCGCGGCCGTCGCGCTGTTCCAAAACCGCGCGTTTCTCATGGAGAGGGCGAAGCTCGAAAGGGAGCGCGCCCTGCTTGGGCTTGTGAACGATATGGCAGCGGCCCTGCTGGATCCCGCCGGCGGAGCGGCGGGCGGTGTGGCGGATGATGCGGTGGGCATGGCATTGGACGGCGCAACTGGCGGCGCTGTGGGCACGACTTCGGGCGGCGCGGCGAGCGCTGCGGTGGGCATGGCATTGAACGGCGCAGCAGGGACGACTTCGGGCGGCGCTGTGGGCGCTGTTGCGGGCAGCGCGGAGGGGGCTGTTGCGGACGCAGGCGTGAACGGCGCGGCTGACGCGGGCATGAACGGCGCAGAGGGCGGCGCCTCAAATGCGGCTTTGGGCGGCGTTGCGGGCCGTGCGCTGGGCGAGGCGCTGGCCTCCATTGCCTGCGGCATCGGCGCCGACGGCGCCTGCGCGTGGAAGATAGGCGCGACGGAAGGCGGCGGGCGGGAATACGCCCTGCTGGCCTCGTGGCGCGGCGCGGGCGCGCCGCCTTTGGCCGGCGACCAGGGCGCGGACGATATGGGCGCGGCATTGTTGGCGCTGGCGCCGCACTGGGAGGGCAAGCTGGCAGCCGGGGCCTGCGTGAACAGCGCGTTCGGCGCCTATTCGCCGCTGGAGCGCGAATATCTCGATCCGCTCGGCATACGCTCCGTCCTGATCGTGCCGCTGCCGGCATCCGAGGCCAGCGGAGTCAGCGAAACCAGCGCGAGCAACGGTGCCAGCGCTCCCAACGGTTCCGACGCGGCCCTGCGAGGGTTCGCGGCTTTTTTCAGCAGCCGCGGCGAGAGGATGGCCGCGGGCGCGGAGGAGCGGATCGTGCTCCGGGCCGGGCTCATGCTCTCCGGCGCGCTCGCGCGCGGCGAGCTGGTCGGGCGGCTTGAGCGGGAGCGCGAGGACGCGATGCGGCGCGTCAGGGCAAAGAGCGGCTTCCTTTCAAACATGAGCCACGAGATGCGGACGCCCATGAACGCCATCATCGGCATGACGTCGATCGGGCGCTCGGCGGGCGACGCGAAGCGCAAGGACTACGCCTTCGGCAAGATCTCCGACGCGTCAACCCACCTGCTGGGCGTCATAAACGACGTGCTGGACATGGGCAAGATCGAGGCCGACAAGCTTGAGCTGTCGTTTATGGAATTTGACTTCGAGAAGGCGCTGCAAAAGGTCGTCGGCATCGTCGGCCTGCGCGCGGAGGAAAAAAAGCAGGAGCTTGCGGTCAGGATCGGCGCGGACATTCCGGTGGCCCTGTTCGGCGACGAGCAGCGGCTCTCGCAGGTCGTCATGAACCTGCTCTCCAACGCCGTGAAGTTCACGCCGGAGCATGGCCGCGTGACGCTGGGCGCCAGCCTGATCGGCGATGGCGGGAGCGGCGGGGACGGCGGGAGCGCCTGCGAAATCGAGATAAGGGTGTCGGACACGGGCATAGGCATCTCGCCGGAGCAGCAGGCTCGCCTGTTCAGCTCGTTCCAGCAGGCGGACAGCAGCATATCGCGCAGATACGGCGGCACGGGGCTGGGGCTGGCCATTTCCAAGAAGATCGTCGAGATGATGGGCGGCAGGATATGGATTGAGTCGGAGATTGGGCAGGGGGCGACGTTCGCGTTCACGATCAAGGCCCGCCTCGCGCGGGACGCGCGGGCGAAAGAGCTGCTGCGGCGCCCCGGCGGCGATGCGCCGCGCGCGCTGGCCGTGAGCGCGGTGCCGGAAACGCGCCGCTATTTTATGGAAATCGCGCGGAGGATGGACTTTCGCTGCGACGTCGCGGGCAGCGGCGGCGAGGCCTGCGGGCTGATCAAGCGCCTGGGCGGCGAGGGCGGGGGCCGGAGCGGCGGCGCGGGCGAAGCCGCCGGCGAGGGCGAGGGCCGGGGCTGCGGCGCGAGAGAGGGCGCCCAGTACGATTTTTGCTTCATCGACGGCGATCTGGACGGGATGAGCGCGTTTGAGCTTATCAGCAGGATCCGGGAGTACAGCGCCGGCAGCAACATCGCCCTTCTGTCGCCCGAATCCCTATGGAACGGCATCGAGGCCGGCGCGGCGCGGGCGGGGGCGGACAGCCTCCTGCCAAAGCCCCTGTTCCCGTCGGCGCTCGTTGACTTCATGAACGGCTGCCTCGGCGAGGGGCGGGACGGCGGGCCGGAGGCGGCTGAATCCGGCGGGGCGGGCGGCGCCGGCCTCGCCGCGCAGGGCGCCCAGGCCGCCGGGCGGGCAGTGCAGCCCGGCCAATCAGACTGGCGGGCGGGGCGCCCGCCGCAAGCCGCCGGGCAGGCCGAACGCGCCGCCGAACGGGCCGACTGGCGGGCCGAACAGGTTGCTGAGCCCGCCCGCTGGCGGGCTCAGCAAGCCGCCGGGCGGGCCGGACGCGTTGCCGAGCGCGCCAGCGGGCTGGCCGACTTGCAGGCCGGCGGCGAGGGAAGCGCGGAAAGCCCGAACGCTTCGGAAAGAGCGGAAAGCGCAGAAAGAGCGGATAGCTCGGAAAGCGCGGAGTGCGCGGATTTCAGCGGCCTGCGCCTGTTGCTCGTCGATGACGTCGAGATAAACCGCGAGATCGTGATCGCCCTGCTGGAGCCGACCGGCATTGAGATAGACTGCGCAGAAAACGGCGCGGAGGCCGTCAGCATGTTTTTTGACGCTCCGGAGCGCTACGACGCGATCTTCATGGACATACAGATGCCCGAAATGGACGGGTACGAGGCCACGCGGCAGATCAGGCGGCACGGCGGCCAGCTTGGGAGGGCCGTGCCGATCATCGCCATCACGGCCAGCGTATTTCGCGAGGACGTCGAAAAATGCGCGGGCGCGGGCATGAACGGCCATCTGGCCAAGCCGCTGGACATGCGCGACGTGATCGCCAAGCTGCGCAAGTGCGCGGCGGGAGCGTGGGCGGGCGCAGGGGCAGAGGCGGGAGCGGGGGCAGAGACGGGAACAGAAGCTGCAGCAGGATCGGCAACGGCAACGGAAGCGAGGCTGAGAGCGGGCGCGGAAATTGGGGCGAACACGGGACTGGGAGCGGGGGTGGCAGCGGGAACTGGGGCCGGCGCGCGGAACGCGCGGGCGGCTCTTAGGAGGGTTCGATGAGGTTTGGAGGCGGTGTGAGGGCGTTCCGCTCGCCGGAGGAATGGATCGCCAATCTCAGGGAATTTGGATACGGCGCGGCTATATTTCCCGTGGACGCGTCGGCGCCGCGCGGCGAGCGCATGGCATACGCGGACGCGGCGCAGAAGAGCGGCATGCTGATAGGAGAGGTCGGCGCGTGGGGAAACCCGCTGTCCAGGGACGCGGCCCAGGCGGCGGAGGCCCTGGCCCGCTGCAAGGCGGCGCTCGCGATGGCGGACGAGGTCGGGGCGCGCTGCTGCGTCAACATCAGCGGCACGGCCAGCTCAAAATGGGACGCCTACGATCCGTGGAACTACACGGACGAGGCGTACATGCGCATCGTGTACTCCGTGCGCGACATCATCGACAGCGTGCGGCCCGCGCGCGCGTTCTACACGCTGGAGCCGATGCCGTGGATGCACCCCTGGGGGCCGGACGACTACCTGCAGCTGCTGCGGGACGTGGATCGCCCGGAGTTCGGCGCGCACATGGACTGCTGCAACATGATAAACAGCATGGAGCGATACCACAGCCGCAGCCAGTTTGTCAGCGAGTGCTTTGAAAAGCTGGGGCCGCACATAAAGAGCGTGCACATCAAGGACATCAGGCTGGACGCGAACGCGCTCCCGCTCTCGATAAAGGAGGTGCAGCCCGGCAGCGGCGCCATGGATTTCGCCCACATGCTGAAATGCGCCGCCGCGCTCGGCGACGTGCCCGTGTTCACGGAGCACCTGGGCAGCGCGGGCGAGTATCTCGCGGCGTCGCTGTACGTCCGGGGCACGGCGAAGAAGGCGGGCATAACGCTGGCCGTCCCGGCGGGCGCCATGCCGCTGCCCAGCTTTCGGGCATAGCCGTTGCCCGGCTTTCGGCCATAGGCAGGCGGTTATTCGGACATCAGTATCAGGCGATCGGGCAGCCATTTTCGCAGGCAGAGGTTGAGCGCGCTGAATTCCAGCGGCTTGGGCAGGAACCCGTCGAGCTGGTTTTCCAGAAACACGTCCTCCATGCCCCGGATGGCGTTCGCCGTCAGCGCAATTATGGGAACCGAGGCGTTCCAGCCGCCAAGCTCGCGTATGCGCTTCGTCGTTTCGAGCCCGTCCATTTCGGGCATCATGTGATCCATGAATATGAGGTCGAACTCGCAGGCGCGCGCGAGCTCGACGGCGTCGGCGCCGCGCAGGGCCAGCTTTGGCGCGATCTCGAACGCTCCGAGCATGGCTTCGGCGACGGTCAGGTTCATGTCTATGTCGTCAACGACGAGCACCCTTGCCTCCGGCGCGGCAAATTCCTCCACGCTGTCCGGGTTCTCGTCTATGGAGCCGTCGGCCGGCATGAACGGTATCTCGACGGAAAACACGGAGCCTTTCCCGTACTCGCTCTCTAGCCACATGCGCCCGCCCATCAGGCGGCACAGGCTGTAGCTGATGGCGAGGCCGAGCCCCGTGCCCACGACGTTCCTGTTCTTCTTCCTGTCAAGCTGCTCGAACGGCATGAACAGCCTGCCGATGTCGTCCTTTTTGATGCCGACGCCCGTGTCCGCCACGTCGAAGCGCATGAACCCGTCGCCCGCGAGGCGGCACGAGAGCGCGACGGAGCCCTTGCGCGTGTATTTCATGGCGTTTGACAGCAGGTTCGTCAGAATCTGGCGCAACCGGTTTTCGTCCCCGTAAACCGTCGCGGGCAGGCGCTCGTCCGCAGCGAAGCTGAAAGCGAGGCTTTTTTCCTTGAGCAGCACGGAAAACATCGAATGGAGGTTGTCGAGCATGGAGCGGAGGCCGTAGTTCGTGTTCACGAGCTCCATTTTGCCCGCCTCGATCTTCGAGAAGTCCAGTATGTCGTTGATGATGGACAGCAGCGCCTGCGACGACTTCCTGATGTCGCCGAGGTATTTCCTCTGATCGGGCGCCAGATCGCTGCGGCTCAGCATCTCGCTCATGCCCAGTATCGCGTTCATAGGCGTGCGTATCTCGTGGCTCATGGAGGCCAGGAAGTCGGACTTCGCGCTGTTTGCGGCCTCGGCGCGCTGCTTTTCGAGCATGAAGTCCGTCAGGTCGGACATCACGCCAAGCACGCCGGACGATATGCCCGCGTTGCCGCCCGCCGCCGCGCCGACGCTTCTGAGCTCTATGGAGTAGTAGCGCCGCCTGTCGCCGCCAGACCCTATGTCGCCGCCGACCTCTCTGTCGCTGCCAGACCCTATGTCGCCGCCGTTGCCGCCAAGCTCTCTGTCGCCGCCGTTGCCGCCGCCAGCGTCATTGCCATTGTCGCCGCCGTCGCTTTCAGCGTCGCCGCTGTTGCTGCCGCCGTTGCTGGAGAAGTCGATCCACTGGTGCAGGAAAACCGTCTCCCCCCGCGTCATGACCACCGACATCGACTCTTTGAGGACGGCCATCGCCTCGCCGCTCAAATATTTGGAAAACAGCTCCTCGTAGGACATGTCCTTGATGTAGTCAAAGTTGGGCGCGCCGATCCTGGTCAGGAAGGTCTTGGTGGCCAGAACGGTCTTGCCGTCGTCGTCCAGCAGCAGTATGAAGCTTGGGCAGTTCTCTATAAGGATGTCCGTGAGCGCCTTCTGCCTGGCGTTGGCGGCCGAGAGCACGCTGCCGAGGGCCTCCTTGGCCTCGACGGTCTTTGTCACCTTGTCCAGAAAGCTGTTTGACAGGCGCAGCTCGCGCGTGAGCCTGGACACCTGCTTTTTCAGGCTCGCGATTTCCTCCTCCGGCGCGGGCGCGGCGGCCTGCGCCGGAACAGCGCCAGCGCCCGCGGCAGGGGCGGCGTCATTCCCCGCAGGCGGCGCGCCTGCCGCCCGGCCTTCTGTTTTTATGCCATCTTTTATGCCATCGAACGACATAGCAGCCTTTCGGAACTAAAAAATGCACATCACGAACGCATTGTTATGAAAGCGGTTGACGGCGCCCGCGCCGCTGACCTGCGTCGGGCATATCTCGCCGCCCGAATAGGCCATCATGTACGGCGCCGCGCCGCGAAGCCTGTCGCCGACCAGCTCCATCTCGGCGGTCTGGTTCGCGCCCAGCGTCATGTTGCGGGAAATGCACGAGTATATGAGCGCGCCGGACGCCCCCCCGCCCGCCATGCAGGCGCTCGCGCTGTCGATGGCGCCGCTCGTGGTCAGCAGCACGTCGTCCCTGTCAAAGACGCCTATCTTCATCCTGGCGCCCTCTGGCATCATGCTCGCGCATATCGCGTGCCCTTCGGGGGTCAGGCTTATGAACACCTTGGACACGGGCGGCGTCCCGTCGCCGTAGTCGAGCATGAACGGCAGCGAGGTCATCGCGTACTGCGTTTCGGCGGCCTTCGTCAGCCCGTATTTCTCAAAATAGTCCAGCACGGGGCGGTTGTTGACGTCAATCAGCACGTGCCCGGCGCTCTTTGTCACAAGGGCCTCGTCGCTGACGATTTTGTTTTCGGATATAGTGGCGATGCAGAACTGCGGGCTGACGTCGCCGAACAGCAGCACCATGCCCATCCTGTCGCGGTATTGCTCGCCGTCGTAGAGCATGAAGCAGTTGGCGAAGCTGTTCGTGTCGTCAACCGCGAGCGTGCCGAAGCAGGGGACGCCCCCCGACAGCCTCGTCAGCGCCCCGACGTAAGTGTCCCCGGAGTTTTCGATGATAAATGGGGCGAACGCGAATATCAGCGCCGGCCTCTCGCCAGGGCCCGCGCCCGACGCCGAAACCGCGTCGCGGTACGACTGCTCTATGGCCTGCTCGGACGCGCCGCCCAGCAGCGACGGCGTCAGTCCGGGCGCGAACTCCACGTCGTCGCTCGTGAGCACCATCAGCGTGAACAGCAGGCCGCCGCACTCGCCCGGCACGGCCTGGGCGGACGTTATGGTCCCGACGGTGCTGAACGGCAGCGAGCCGCATATCGCCTTCGCGACGCCGGACAGCACAAACTCGTAGTGGCAGGCCACAATGGCGACGGCGCTCTTGAGCAGCGAGCTTTTCAGATCCAGCTGCCGCGCTATTTCCGCGACCGCCTGGTCGGCGTCGTCGATTTCCGCGGTACAGGCCACAAGTGTTCTTATCATTGTCATGCCTCCATCCTGCATCTTATATATATTTACCCTTATACCCGCAATGATTCCGGCCTAACCCGATTTATTGCCGCGCCCGCCGCCCGCCCGGCGCGTTGCCTGCGCTGTCTGCCTCCCGCGCCACCCGCATCTCGTTCGCCGAGCCGCCCGTTGCTCAGTCCACCGCGCCGCCATTGCGCATTGGCAACTTTTCCATGCCTATAATATACCAGAATCGCCCCGCAAAAATCAAGGAGCGCGAAAAAGGTATAATTGGGACAGTGCAATTTGGCGTCAGCCTTTGTCCAGCTTCTTGTATGCCGAGGGCGACATGCCCATTACCTTTTTGAAGATCCTGGAAAAGTAATACGAATCGCCGAAGCCCAGCGCCGCTGCCGCCTCCTTTACGCTCATGTCCCCAAAATCAAGCATTGCGCAGGAGCGCCGAATTTTCATGCGCAGAAAATAGTCCATCGGGGAATAGCCGGTGGCCTGCCTGAAAAGCCGCGAGAACTGGGCGGGCGAAAACCCCGCGGCGGCGCATATGTCGGAGAGCCTTGCGCTTTTGCCCGCGCGCTCGTTCATGTAAAGGATGGCCTTCTCGACGGCGCGGCTTGAACGGCGGTGGCGGGAAAGCGGGGAAGGCGACGCCAGGGCGCAGTAGATGGCGCCAAGCATGTGCTCCAGTATTTTTGACACGTAGACAAGGCCGCTCCACGAATACCCCATCTCCAAAACGCCGTATGCCTCGACGAAAAGCTCAATCAGCTTTGTCAGCGAGTCAATGGGCAGGGCGATCGCTCTGGTGATCGCTCCTGCGGCCGCCCCGCCAGCCGCACCGGAAGCCGCTCCTGCGCCTGCCCCGCCGGCCGCCCCGCTTAAATTGCCCGGCTCCAGCAGGCGGGAGGCCGACTCGCCGCCAAGATGCGCCCAGTAAATGCTCCACGGGTTTTCGGCGTCCGAGCCGTAATAGTGCGGGACGTTTGGTGGGATGACTATCATTTCCCCTTTGCCCAACGGCCTCGCGGGCGCGCCGCCGACAGAAAAAAAGCCCTTGCCGTCTCCGCAGAGTATGACGATGTATGAGCCGCACTCCATCCCGCGCTCCCTGTAGTGATTTTTTGCATGGGGGAAAAACCCGATATCGGACAGATACGCGTTTTTCGTCAGGGGATTTTCGGCGCACTGCGCCGCGATCTCCCCCGGCAGCACGATAATTTTCTCCGACTTGAACCCGCTCGGCTTTTTTATGTCCTGCATGTCCTTCATGTCCCTCATGTTCTTCACGTCCTGCATATCCTGCATATCCTTCATGTCCCTCATGCCCTTCACGTCCATGCGACAAATATACCACGCCCCGCATTGGATGCAAAGCAAAAAACAAAATGATAAGATAATCCATCATTATAATAAGTTAGGCGATTGCGGATCGCCTTTTACCGCGATATACTCGTGTTCGATTGGGAATTCCGACCGCAATTTGCGGTCGGACAGAGGAAACGAGTATTACTGACTCGGGTTAATGGAAAATTCAAATGCTCGTCAGTATATATTGGGAGTCAAGATGAGCGTCAAGATTTATTCTGGAGGTTGCCCATGCCTATTGTTTTTAAGGACAAAATGTTTCATCTTTACAACGAAAGCTTCAGCTACTGCATGTTGCTTTCCGACTACGGCGATCTGCTCCACCTCCACTGGGGCAAGCGCGTGGACGGGGACATAGCCCTGGCTTGCAGGGAAAGGCCGAGCTTTTCGGCCTGCGAGGGCGGCGACGGCGCGTACTCCCTCGACGTCCTGCCGCAAGAATATCCCACATACGGCGGCCAGGATCTGCGCTCGCCCGCCTGCGAGCTGACATTGCCAAACGGCGACATAACGGTCCAGCTCAGGTACAGGGGCCACGAGATCCTGCCGGGCAAGCCCGCCATGCCGTCCCTGCCCGGACTCCGCGCGGAGGGCGGCGCGGACGCGACGACCCTGAGAATAGATCTGGAGGACAAAGCCAGCGGCGTGGAGGCGTCGCTGCACTACACCGTATTTGAGAGGCACGGCTGCATATGCAGGCGCGCGACCGTCAAAAGCGTTTCTTCCGGCATATGCCTCTCAAACGCCGCGTCCGCCTCCGTGGATTTCCACGATTTTGACTACGAGTATTTGCATTTGCACGGTTCCTGGGCGCGAGAAAAATTCATCGAGAGATCAAAAGTGCGCAGGGGGCTGCAGGGCATAGACAGCAAGAGGGGGGCGAGCGGGGCCGCCGAAAATCCTTTCGTGGCACTCATGAGGACCGGCGCCACGGAGGATTTTGGCGACGTCTACGGGTTTTCCCTCGTATACAGCGGCAATTTCAGGATGAGCATTGAGGTCGAGCAATATGACACCATGCGCGTGATTGCGGGCATCAACCCGTTCAATTTCAAATGGCGCCTCGAGCCCGGCGAGGAATTTCACACCCCGGAGGTCGTCATGGTATACTCCGGCGAGGGCTTGGGCGGCATGTCGAGAACGTTCCACGAGCTGTACAGGACACGGCTGCCCAAAAGCGAGTTCAGGGATCGGGCCCGCCCCGTTTTGGTCAACAACTGGGAGGCCACGTATTTCAATTTCGACGAAGAAAAGCTTCTGGCCATATGCGAAAAAGCCGCGCCGCTGGGCATTGAGCTTTTCGTGCTGGACGACGGCTGGTTTGGCAGGCGCGACGACGACAGAAGCTCGCTGGGCGACTGGCGCGCGGACAGGGGCAAGCTGCCGGGGGGCATAGCCGGCCTGGCCGAAAAGGTCAACGCGCGCGGGCTGCAGTTCGGGCTCTGGATTGAGCCTGAGATGGTTTCGCCCGACAGCGATCTGTACCGGGCGCACCCGGAATGGGCGATCGGAGTCCCCGGCAAGCCCGCCCACGAGGGCAGGCACCAGCTCGTGCTGGACCTGTCGAACCCGGAAGTCGTTGACTATTTGTCGGAAACTTTCACGGAGCTGCTCGGCGGCGCGAATATACAGTATGTCAAGTGGGACATGAACCGGAACATAACCGACATGTATTCGCGCGCGCTGCCCGCGGAGCGCCAGGGCGAGCTGTCCCATCGGTATATTTTGGGACTTTACAGGCTCATGGGCGAGCTGACGGAAAAATTCCCGCACATACTTTTTGAAGGCTGCAGCGGCGGGGCGGGCAGGTTTGACCCAGGCGCGCTGCACTATATGCCGCAAATCTGGGGCAGCGACAACACGGACGCCGCGGACAGAATCCTGATTCAGTACGGGACGAGCATGGTGTATCCGGCAAGCTGCGTGTGCGCCCACGTCACGGACGTGCCTAACCACCAGGTCGGCCGCACGACGCCCATGAAGCTGCGCGGGCATGTGGCCATGAGCGGCGTCATGGGCTATGAACTCGATCTGTCGAAAATCGGCCGAGAGACGGAGGAAGCCATCGCCGGGCAGATCAGCGCATACAAAAGAATTTGGGATCTGGTCTGCCTGGGGGACCAGTACAGGCTCATGAACCCGTTTGAGGACAGGAGCGGCGCGTGGATGTTCGTGTCGAAGGACAGGAAAAGGGCGGCCGTGTTTTACTTCATGCGGCTGGCGAGGCCGAACGCCGGGCTGCGCCGGCTGAAATTGAAAGGGCTGGATGAAGGCAGGCTCTACTCCTTCGACGGCAAAACGCGCAGCGGCAGAAGCCTCATGAATTTTGGGCTGGACCTGCCTGCCGCCGAGAGGGATTTTGAGAGCGCGCTGTGGGAGATATCCGAATCGGCGGAATCGGCGGAATCGGCGGACTCGCCCGGAGTAGCAGGGGCGCCAGAATCAGCGGGAGCGCCCGGATCCGCGAAATCGCCCAAACCGGCGGAATCGGCGGGAGGGGGCGATTCGGCATGGGCGTGAAAATCTGGCGCGAGCGGGCGACGATCCCCACATACGGCACCGGGCCGCGCAACAAGAACCCGATGTTTCTGGAGAGGCGGGTGTACCAGGGCAGCAGCGGGAAGGTGTACCCCTGGCCGGTGATCGACAAAATCGAGGACGAGAAAAAAGACAGGCAGTACGAAATGGTCTTTTTGGAGAACGACTACATTCGGGCGCAGGTGATGCCGGAAATCGGGGGGCGGATTTATCGCGCGACGGACAAGACCAACGGCTACGACTTCGTGTATTTCAACCGGGTCATCAAGCCGGCGCTGGTGGGGCTGACTGGCCCGTGGATATCCGGCGGGATTGAGTTCAACTGGCCGCAGCACCATCGCCCCAACACGTTCGGGCCGGTGGAGTTTTGGCTGGACGACAGCAAAAGCGGCAGCAAGACCGTGTGGCTCAGCGAGACGGACAGAATCTGCGGCACGAAGGCCACAATCGGAATCACGCTGCGGGACGGATTCGCCGCCATCGAGATCGCCGGCCAGCTGTACAATCCCACGGCCGAGCCCCAGACGTTTCTCTGGTGGGCGAACCCGGCGGTGGCGGCCCATGACGCAACCCAGTCCATTTTCCCGCCCGACGTGGGCGCCGTCATGGATCACGGCAAGCGCGACGTCTCCCGCTTTCCGATCGCCACCGGCACCTACTACAAAACGGACTATTCCAAAGGCGTGGACATCTCCCGCTACAAAAACATCCCCGTGCCCACCTCCTACATGGCGAGCAGCTCCGACTGCGACTTTGTCGGCGGGTATGACTGGCGCGCCGGCGCGGGCATCCTGCATGTGGCGGACCACCACGTCTCGCCGGGGAAGAAGCAGTGGACGTGGGGCTGCGGCGAGTTCGGGCAGGCGTGGGATCGCAATCTGACCGACGAGGACGGCCCGTATGTCGAGCTGATGGCGGGGGTGTTCACCGACAACCAGCCTGACTTCGCCTGGCTCGCCCCTTACTCCGGCAAGTCCTTTGTCCAGTATTTCATGCCGTACAAGGGGGTCGGCGCGGTAAAGTGCGCGAGCAGGGATCTGGTCGCCGGCCTGGAGGCGAAGGACGGCAAGGCGGCCGTGAAAGTCTACGCCGCCCGAAAATTTGGCGGCGCGAAGATCTCCCTGAGGCACAGCGGCAGCGGCGCGGAGATATACAGCAGGGAAATCGCGCTGGGCCCGGAAAAACATTTTGAGGACGCCGTTGACTATGGGGGCAGGGAGTGGGAGCTGGCCCTGTCCGTGGAGGCGGGCGGCGCGAAGCCGATCCGCTATGCCCCAGCGAAGCCGGAGGCGGCCAGAATCCCCGACCCGGCAGCGGCAATCGGGGCGCCGGAAACCCTGCGGAACGCCGAGGCGCTGCTGCTGGCGGGCCTGCATTTGGAGCAGTACCGCCACGCCACCTATGAGCCGGAGCGCTATTACGAGGAGGGGCTGAAGCGGGATCCGGGCGATTTGAGGCTGAACAACGCATACGGCGGCCTGCTGCTCCGCAGGGGGCTTTTCGCGGAGGCGCAGGCGCTGTTCGAGGCCGCCAGGCGAACCGCGGAGCGCCACAGCCCCAACCCGTATGACGGCGAGGTCTTTTTCAACCTCGGCAAGGCCCACGAGCTGCAGGGCAGGGACGGCGAGGCGTTCGACGCGTACTACAAGGCCGTCTGGAGCGACGCGTGGCGCAGCCAGGGCTATTTGAAGCTCGCGCTCATCGCCGCCCGCAGGGGGGAGCGCGAGAGCGCGCTGGAATACGCGAGCGAGGCCGTTTGGGCCAACTGCAAGAACTTTGCCGCCAGAGGCGCGGCGGCGGTGCTGAACAGGCTGCTGGGCAACGCGGAGGCCGCCGCCTCCATAGTCAGGGAAACGGCGGAGTTTGACACGATGGACCTGGTCGCCGCCCGCGAGGCCGCCGTCATGGACGGCTCCCCCCGGAACATTGAAAAGCTGGGCGCCGCCATGGGCGGCAAGGCGCACAACGCCATGCTGCTGGCGGGCAGCTACATGGATCTGGGGCTGCACGGGGACGCCGCGGAGATACTGGGGCGGCATTTGCGGAGCGGGAACGAGCAGCACGCGATGCTCCATTACATGCTGGCCTGCGCGCTGGAGCGCTCCGGCAGCCCGGACGTCGCCGGGGCGTGGGAGGCTGCCGCCAAAGCGGGCAGCGACTACTGCTTTCCCAACACGCTCAGAGAGTACGCCGTCCTCCTGCGAGCAGTGGAAAGGAACCCGGAGGACGCCATGGCGCATTATTATTTGGGGTGCTTTCTCTATGACAGGAAGCGCTACGGCGACGCGAAGGCGCGCTGGGAGGCCTGCGCGAGGCTGCGGCCCGCCTTCCCCGCGGCGCACCGGAATCTGGCGCTGCACTATGCCAACAAGGAAAAAGACGACGGCGCGGCGAGGCGCGCGCTGGAAACCGCCTTTGCGCTGGATCCGTCCGATTCCCGCGTGTTTTACGAGCTCTGCGATCTGTACAAAAAAATAGGCATGGCCTATGAAGAGCAGTATGGGCGCATGCGGGAAAACATGCCGCTGGTCTTGGAGCGCGACGACCTGTATATCGCGTGCGTCGAGGCGCTCAACGGCCTGGGCAGGCACGCGGAGGCGATCGGCATGCTCATGGCCCGCAAATTCCACCCGTGGGAGGGGGGCGAGGGAAAGGTTTCCGCGCAGCACGTCGAGGCGCGCGTCGGCCTCGCGAGGGCCCTCATCGCGGAGGGGAGATGCGCGGAGGCGGTTTCCCAGCTTGAAGCGGCGACGGCGCATTACGGCAATTTTGGCGAGGGCAAGCTGGCGGGCGCGCAGGAAAACAATATCTACTATACTATGGGCCTCGCGTACAAGCGCATTGATCCGAAAGCGGCGAGGGAATGCTTTGAGAAAGCTTCCGAGGGCCTTAGCGAGCCGGCCGGCGCGATGTACTACAACGACCAGCCGCCCCACACGATCTATTACCAGGGCGCGGCGCTGCTGGAGCTGGGGCGCGCGGGCGAGGCGGCGGCGCGATTCAACAGGCTCATCGACTATGGGGAAAAGCACATGCGCGACAAGCAGTCTTTTGACTATTTCGCGGTGAGCCTGCCGGATTTTATGGTCTTTGACCGCGACCTGGACGAAAAAAACAGGCTGCACTGCCACTACATGATGGGCCTGGGCTACATGGGCTTCGGCAGGGCGGAGGAGGCTTCCGCCGCGTTCGGGCGCGCGCTGGAAATCATGCCATGCCACTACGGCTCGCTCAGCCACCGCAAAATGCTGGAAGCGAAATGAGCCGGGCGCATGGCCGCATGGAACGCGCCGCGCGTCCACGCAGACGACCACGCAGACGAACGGTAAAAGCAAATATTTCCGGCAGGCAATCCTCCGGCAGGCAAACCACAGATGCGACGCGTCTGTGGTTTGTTATGGTGTGCCCGGCATGATACGTGGTATAAGTAAATATGCAGATGCGCGGATATGCAGACAGTTGCCTTTTATACTCGTGTTCGATTAGAAATTCCGACCGCAATTTGCGGTCGGACAGAGGAAACGAGTATTACTGACTCGCGTTAATGGAAAATTCAAATGCTCGTCAGTATAGATATT
>JAISFK010000095.1 GCA_031263625.1 Clostridiales bacterium | reverse complement strand
CTTATTCGCGCCGCGAAGGCGTGCTCGCCCGCCTCCAAAAAGGCGGGCGCTCCCGCTTCCGCTTCCGCTTCCCACTCCACCGGCAAATCGAGGCGGGCGCGGGCGCCCGGCGGCAGGCTGATTTCCAGCCGGGTTTGCCCCGGCTCCGGGCCGTGCCGCCACTCCAGCCGCACTTGCCCCCAGCGGCTCTGGCAGGCGCAACGCAGCCACTGGAGGCCGGGCAGCAGGGAGGGCCGCAGCAGGATGCCGGGCCGCCCGCCGCCACCCGCCTCGAACCGGATGCCCGCCACATATTTGTACAGCGCGGCTGAGATGTCGGAAAACATGCAGTGGTTTTGGGAGCCCTTGCCGTTCCAGCACTCCCCCAGCGCCGTGCGGCCCAGCTCGGCCCAGTGCAGGTAGCCGGGGTAGCCCTTGCACACAGCCAGCCGATGCACCAAGTCGGCGCGGCCCGCCGCGCCCAGCGCCTGTGGCACCCACTTGCTGCCCAGCAGCCCGTAGTCCGGGTGGCAGCCCGCCCGCTCCACCGCGCCGACCAGGCGGGCCAGCGCGGCGGGGCGCTCGCCTTCCTCCAAAAGCCCGTAGTACAGTGCGCAGGCGTAGCTGGTCTGGCAGTCCCCGCTGATTTTCGCGCTGCCGTCCGGCGCGAGGAAGGCCCCTCGCCAGGCGGCGCGTATCTCGCCGGCAAGCCGCCAGCAGTCCGCAGCCTCCGCGTCCCGCCCCAGCAGCGCCGCCGCCCGCGCGGAGGCGACCGCATGGCGGTGGTAGCAGGCCGTGTCCGTCAGGGCCAGCGGGGCCTTGCAGGCGCCCATGTTCGCCGAGATTGCCTCGCCATCGAAGGGGGCGCACCAGTCGCCCACCCCGTACTCCGCGATGCGGCCCGTCGCCATGCGGCCGATGTATGCAAGCTGCCTCAGCATGGCCGGGTAGTACCGGGCCAGCAGGGCCTTGTCGCCGCTCCGCTCATACAGCTCCCACGCGATGTCCGGCAGCGCCATGGCGTAGTCCGGCCCGTTGCCCCAGTTGTAGCCCCACGAGCCGGTGGGGGCCATGCAGGGCAGGGCGCCGTCGGGCCGCTGGGCGTCCACGATGTCGTCCAGCCATTTTTCCAGCGCGGCCTCGCAGCCGTAGTTGTACAGCATCTGCTCGCTGGCGACGGCGGCGTCCCCCAGCCAGGGGTTTTTCTCCCGGTGGGGGCAGTCGGTGGGCACGGACATAAAGTTGGAAACGGTGCTGCGATGGCAGAGCCTTTGCACGGTTTGCAGGTCCCCGTCCGACGTTTCCAGGCTGCCGGTGCGCTCAAAGGCGGTGCGCATCGCCAGCGCGACGGCGTCCTCCGGATCCACCTGCCAGCCCAGGCCGCTCGCCTCCACGTAGCGAAAGCCGTGGTACACAAACCGCGGGGCCCAGCTCTCGGCGCCGCTGCCGCCCTTGGTGTAGCGGTCGGTCTGGAAGTCCCCGCTTTTCACAAAGCCGCGCAGGTAGCCCTGCTCCACGTGGGCGCCGTCCTCGGTCAGGCTTTCGGAGTAGCGCAGCACCACCTGCTGGCCCACGGGGCCGCGCATGGTCAGCCGCGCCTTGCCCGCCACGTTCTGCCCAAAATCGAACACCCAGTTCCCGTCCCGGTTCTGCCACAGCTTTTGGCAGGGCAGGGTTTCCATCACCCGCACCGGCGGCATGCGCCTTGGGCGCAGCGTCCCCCCCGGCGGCCGCGCGACGATGGCGGCGTCCCATCCGTCCGCCGGGCAGTCCCAGCGATTCCAGCCCTCCGTTTCCAGCCGGGCGTTGTGCGCCTCGCCGGCGCGGATACAGTTGTACGCCACCGGGCTTTTGCGGCAGAGCCAGTCTGTCCCGGTCGCGACGCGCTCGCTGCCGCCGTCGGCATACGCGATGCGCAGCTCGGCCAGCAGCTTGGGCCAGGCCCGCCAGCTCGCCTTGGCCGCGTCCCACTCGTCGGCCTCGGCATAGTTGTACCAGCCATTGCCCAGAATCACCCCGACGGCAAACCGCCTGCCTTCAATCAGCCCCGTCACGTCGTACTCGCTGTAGTACACGGTCTTGTCGTATTTGGTGTAGGCGGGCTCCAGCAGATCCTCCGACACCGGGCGGCCCTCGATCCACGCCTCGTGATAGCCCAGTCCGCAGATATAGAGCCTGGCGGCCGCAAGGGGGCCTTTCAGCTGCACCGCGCGGCGGAAATAGGGCGCGGCGCGGCTGGCCTCCAAATTGGTCAGATAGGGCGCCGATATCCATTTCGCCTCGCTTCCGTGCCATTCGCCTCCGTGCAATTCGCTTCCACGCCATTCGCTTCCGTGCCATTCGCCGCCATGCAATTCGTATCGCATATATGCAGTTCGCCTCCGCTCCCTTATTGCGCCACGCTGCCCTGCCCCGTTGCGCCACGCCGCCATGCCGTCACGTTGCCATGCCCCGTTGCGCCATTCCGCCACGCCCCATTGTACCACGCCGCCATGGCCCAAGGTAAGGGCTGGAGCAACATAACCAGTTTCTGTGGACAAAATCATAAGTTTAGTGTATCTTTTTGATAGGGCCGCACCGAAACCAACGCCACGTCAGGAGGACTGCGATTCTTGGCAAAGCTACGACCCCTGCCGCAAAAGCTGCTCCGCGTTTCCCGCTGGAAGCTGAAACACAAAATCCACGCCACTGTCCTGCTGTGCGCGGCGCTCGTCATGCTGACGGCCCTGTTCGGGATGCGCAGCATCTCACAGGCGTACAACCATGTCACCTACGGCGCCTTGGCAGACTCCCTCTCCTTCTCCTCCGGCGATATGGCCTACCGGCTGGACGGCGTGGGCGCCCTGGCCCGCTCCATCTCGGAGAGCGGCGCCGTCCAGGCCAACTTGGCCAGGCTGAAGGATTCGGCCAGGCCCTCGGCCAGCGACTACAACCAAGTGTACTACGCCCTGCAAACCTTCTACGCCGCCAACAGGCGCAACCATGTGATCAACATCAGCGTCCGCACGGGCCGCTACGCCTTCTCCGCCAACGCATCCAAAACGGCGGAGCTGCCGGAGGGGGTATACGAAACGCTGCGCGAGCGGGCGCTGGAGGGCGAGGGCGGCATCCGGCTCGTGACGGATTTTTCCCAGGAGCGCGGGCTGTTCTTCGTCAAGGAGATCCGGCGCATCGACAACCTGCGGCTGGACACTCTGGGCATTTTGGCGATCCAAGTGGATCTGGCCGGCCTGGCGGCCTCCAGCGGCGCGCTCAGCCGCTACGGCGGGCTTTCGCATGTTCTCATCGACGCCGCGACGGGGACGGTGATGCACGACCCCGGCCAGCTGGCGCGCGGCGGCGGGCGGGACATACTGGAGGCCATCCCCGCTTGGCAGATCGTCCGGCTGGACGGGCGAAGGTACTTCGCCGCGTCGGACGCGATCGCCGCCTATGGATGGAAGAATATCTGCCTCGTGCCCTACGACGCCATATTCAGCAGCATCGGCCGGGCCGCGCTTCTGGTGGCGGCGGTGTTCGCGGCGGGCCTGGGCGCCACATTTTTCGCCGGCCGGGCACTCGCCTCCGGCATCACGCGGCACCTCAGCGCGCTTACGCGGCGCATGGACGATTTTGCCAAATACGCCCCGAACATGCCCCCGAACATGCCGCTGGAGAGCGCCCTGGCGCCGGACGCAGGGGAAAGCGCCGGGGCGCCGAACGCGGCAGGGGAAAGAACCGGAGCGCTGGATACCAGGAAAAGCGCCGGGACGCTGAATATCGGAGAAGGCACCAGGAAAGGCGCAGGGGCGCTGAATATCGGAGAAGGCGCCAGGAAAGGCGCAGGGGCGCTGGATATCGGGGAAAGCGCCCTTGCGCCGGACACCGACGACGAGATCCGCCGCATATACCGCCACTTTGACAGCATGGCCCGCGAAATCGGCGAGCTGATCACGAGGGACTACACCAACCAGATTCTGATGAAGGACGCCCAGCTGAAAGCGCTGCGGATGCAGATCAACCCGCATTTTTTGTACAACACCCTGTCCACGGTGAACTGGAAGGCCCGCATGATCGGCGCTGACGACATCTCCGTCATGGTGCAGTCCCTCAGCCGGCTCTTGCAGGCCACGCTGAGGGAGGACGCCGGCCTGATCCCCTTGGCGGAGGCCCTGGGCCTTGTGAACACCTACATGGCCATCCAGAAGTTCCGCTTCGAGGAGCGGCTGGCGTACACGCAGATCGTGCCGGAGGCGTTGCAGGACGCCCTCGTCCCCAAACTGGTGCTGCAGCCCATTGTGGAAAACGCCATCACCTACGGCATGGAGCGGGCCGTCGGCGCCTGCCAGATTTTCCTCGCCGCGCGGCGCAGCGGCGATTGCATCATAATCACCGTCCAGAACGACGGCTCATGCTTTGAGGACGACCTGCTGGCCAAGCTGCGGAGCGGCGCCGTCGCCCCCAAGGGGCACGGCACCGGGCTTGCGAACATAGAGAAACGGCTGGAGCTGGCCTTTGGGAGCCAGGCCGGGCTGCGCCTGTATAACCTGGGCGACATGGCCACGGCGGAGATCCGCGCGCCCTACCGGGTATCCTGATATTCTGATATCCCGATATTTTGGTATCCTAGTATCCTGCGCTCGGTATCCTAGTATCCTGCGATCCTGATATTCTGAGAGGAACATTGAGGAACATTATATGCTGAAGCTGATGATTGCCGACGACGAGCGAACCATACGGGAGGCAGTGTCCACGCTGATCGATTGGAACAGCCTTGAAATCGAGCTCGCCGCCATCTGCAAAAACGGGCTGGAGGCTTGGGAGGCCCTGTCCGGCCAGAAAATCGACATCGCTCTGGCGGACATACGCATGCCGGGATTTTCCGGCCTGGAGCTCGCCGCCAAGGCGCGGCAGGCCGGCCTTGGCACGGAGTTCATCCTGCTCACCGGGCACGAGAGCTTCGAGTACGCCCACAGGGCGATATCGGAAAAGGTGCGCCACTACCTGCTCAAGCCCTGCAACGAGGCCGATATCGTGCAGGCGGTGAAGGAGGCCGCCGCCAGCGTGCATGACCGGCGCAGGCTGGAGCAGCTGCCGCCCCAGCCGGGGGACTATGCCCAGGCCGCCGAGGGCGCCTACAGCGATTACGTCCAAAAGATCCTCGACCAAGTGGAGGCCCGGTACGCGGACCCCGGCCTCACGCTGAAGGGCATCGCGGAAACCGTGCTGTATATGAACCCGGACTACGTGAGCCGCCAGTTCCTGTTGCAGACCGGCCAGCGCTTTGCCGAGCATCTCTCGGCGTTCCGCATCCGCAAGGCGCAGTGGCTGCTGGCGGACAAGGGCAGGCTGTCCGTGGGCCAGGTGGCCGAGCAGGTGGGCTACGGCAGCAGCCCCAAGTATTTCAGCCACCTGTTCCGCAAGACTGTCGGCATGGGTCCCAGGGAATACGTGAACGCCGTGCACGGCAAGAGGCGCGGCTGATACGCAACGCCAAATAAAATTTATCGGTTTTTTGGCGCTTTTGCACGGTTTTTATAGTCGATATGCCCATATCGGATTGTTATAATAATCCTAAAAAAGATCTGCATAAATCCCAACGCATAAGGAGGAAATCCAATGAGAGGAAATTCCATGAAAAGAAGCAAGTTTATGTCTCTGCTAGTCGCCGCCGCCCTGCTTGCGGGCCTGCTCGCCGCCTGCGGCGGGGCGCCCGGCAACACGGCAGGCAGCAGTACGACCGCCGGCGCGGGCAGCACGGCCAGCGGCGCGGCTGACAGCGATACAGCCAGCAACGCCGACAGCAGCGCGGCCGACGGCGCGGCCGGCCAGGCCGACGCCCAGCCCGCGACTCAGGCGCAGCAGGAGAGCGGCGACGCCCCGGCCGGCGACGACAGTGACAACAGCGGCGACGACAGCGGCGACATTGGCGACAGCGGCGGCGAAAAGGAGCCGGCGAATCTGGTCGTGGCCTGGTGGGGCAGCCAAAGCCGGAACGAAAAGTTTCAGGGCGCGCTGGACAAGTACATGGAGCTGAATCCCCATGTCGCCATCGAGAGCCAGACATCCGGCTTCAGCGACCATATGGTGGCCATGCAGGCCGCGGCGGCCAGCAACGCCATGCCCGACATCGTGATGCTGCAGGGCGCCTACTACGGCCCCTACGTGAGCGGCGGGCTGCTGACCGATCTGAACGCCTATGCCGGCGCCGGGCTGGACCTCTCCGAAATCGCGGACAGCGTGCTGGCCAGCACCACGGTGGACGGCAAGCTGTACGGCATCTGCGCGGGCACCAACTCCCCGGCTGTGCTGTATAACAAAACCCTGCTGGACGAGCACGGCATCGCCGTGCCGGACTACATGGGCATGGACGGCTTTGCCGAGCTGAGCGCCAAAATATACGCGGCCACCGGCTACAAAACCTACATCAGCAACCCCGGCCAGATGGTGGAATACATCCTGCGCGGCTACGGCCATGTGCTGTACGGCCAGGACGCCCTGGGCGCCGAGAGCTATGAGCAGCTTCTGCCCTACTACGCCCTGCTGGAGCGCGGCCGCGCCGAGGGCTGGCTCATCGACATCAGCGTCGTCATCGGCAGGGACAGCACCGAGGAACAGCCCATGCTGTACTCGGACGCCCCGGAGAACAGCTCCTGGTGCAGCTTCTTCAACTCCAACCAGGCCGACGCCATGCAGGGCGTCGCGCCAGAGGGGATGGAGATCGGCCTGGCGACCTGCCCCACCGACACGCCGGACAAATCCGGCTACCTGCGCGAGGCCATGAGCTGGACCGTGCCCACGCAGGCGGGCAACACCGGCGAGGCCATCGCCCTGCTGAACTGGATAGTGAACTCTTACGAGGCCAACGAGATCATCATGGCCGAGCCGGGCGTGCCAGCCAACGCCACTGCGGCCGCCGCCATCGCCCCCGGCCTGTCCGACATCCAGAAGAAGATATTCGCGTACATCAACGACGTCGTCACCCCGCGCTGCGCCCCCTCCAACCCTCCGGCGGGCGCCGGCGGCAGCGAGGCCGCAGCCCTGATCGAGGAACTGCACGAAAAGGTGTACTACGGCGAGCTGACCGCCGAGGCCGCCGCCAAGGAGCTGTTTGACAGGGGCAACGCCATCATGAGGGAAGCGGCCGAGCGCACGGCCTCCTGAGCGCAGTAGTCTCCTGAGCGCAACGGCCGAACGCGGCACAAGCATGAGGGGAGCGGCCGGGCGCCGCTCAAGCATAAGATGGGCGGCCGAGCGCGGCACAAGTATAAGAGGCAGCCGAGCGCTGCACGGGCATCATGAGGAAAGCGGCCGAGTGCGCGACACCATAATCATGAACGCAACGCGCCGGGCGCCTGCAAGGGGCGGGCGCCCGACGCAGGGCGCCCAGCACCCTGGCGTCCGGCGTCCGGCGCCCGGCAACGGCGATTTTTCGCGGCATCAGCATTAGCATCAGCATCGGCATTAGCATCAGCATCGGCATCGGCATTAGCATCGGCAAGCGCAAAAAGGGCAAATCGCAAAGGGGAAATCACATTGGAACGCAAATCCGCTAAAAACCAACTGTCAAAAAATCCGAAAGCCTTCAGCCCGAGAGCCTTCAGCCTGAAAGCATTCTTCAACAGCGAGAGCGTGGCGGGCCACGTGTGCGCCGCGCCCTTCATGCTGGGCTTTGTCGCGTTCTTTGTCGTACCCATGATCACCTCGCTGTATTACTCCTTTTGCAACTACAACATCGTTTCGCCACCTGTCTGGGTGGGCCTGAAAAACTTTGCCGATATCTTCAAGGATCCGGTTTTCTACAAATCCTTGCAGGTCACATTTTCCTTTGCCATCGCGTCGGTGCCGATGAAGCTGCTGTTCGCCCTTGCCGTGGCGCTGATTCTGATAAAGGGAACCAGGCTGACCGCCTTCTACCGGGCGGTGTACTACCTGCCCTCCATCCTTGGCTCGTCCGTGGCAGTGGCCATACTGTGGAAGCGCATGTTCTCGGTGGACGGTCTTGTCAACCGCGTGCTCGGCCTGCGCATCGCGTGGATCGGCGACACTAGGACCGCCCTTTGGGTGCTGATCATCCTGGCGGTATGGCAGTTTGGCTCGTCCATGCTCATATTCCTCTCGTCCATGAAGCAGATCCCGTCGGAGCTGTACGAGGCGGCCCGCGTGGACGGCGCGGGGAGCGTCAGGGCCTTCTTCCGCATCACTTTGCCCATGCTCACGCCCACCATATTCTTCAATCTGGTGATGCAGTTCATCAACGGCCTGCTCGTGTTCGCCCAGGGGCAGATCATCTCCGACGGCAAGCCCATGAACTCCACCATGTTCTACGTGCTGCACATGTACCAGCAGAGCTTCCGCTTCGGCAAGGTGGGCATGGCCGCGGCCATGGGCTGGATATTGCTGATCGTCGTGGCGGCGCTCACCTTTATCCTGTTCAAAACGAGGAAGCGCTGGGTATACGACTATTGACGGAGGAACGCCGATGAACGCGCTGAAAAAATGCCATATCTTCTATCACGCCGTAGTCATCGCCTTTGCCGCGCTGATGATATATCCGCTGGTATGGATGGTTATGAGCTCGCTGAAGGAGAGCAGCACCATCTTCCACACGGCGAACCAGCTCATCCCGGCAAACCCGACCCTCGAAAACTATGTCCAGGGCTGGAAGGGCTTTTCGCACACCACATTTGCCACCTTCTTCCTGAACACCGCATGGGTCGCTCTCGTCGGCACCTTTGGCACGCTGGTGTCGTCGCCTCTCGTGGCCTACGCGCTCTCCCGGCTGAATTTCCGGCTGCGCCGGGCGCTGTTCGGCATCGTCCTGGTCACGATGATGCTGCCGGAGCAAGTGCTGATGATCCCGCAGTACCTGTGGTTCAACAGCCTTGGCTGGGTGAACACCTACTACCCCATGACTGTGCCCGCCTTCTTCGCGACCCACGGCTTTTACATCTACCTGCTGATGAACTTTATGAGCAGCATCCCGCGCGAGCTGGACGCCGCCGCCAAAATCGACGGCTGCTCGTTTTACTCCATTTACGGCCGCGTCATTTTGCCGCTGTCCGCTCCGGCCATCGCCACCGTGAGCATCTTCTCCTTCATCGGCCGCTGGAACGACTACATGGCCCCTCTGCTGTACCTCAAGCGCACGAACAAGTACACCGTGAGCCTGGCGCTGAAGCTGTTCATGGACAACACGTCCTCCTCGGACTACGGCGCCCTGTTCGCCATGTCCGCCCTGTCCCTCGCGCCCATCTTCATCATCTTCGTCACCATGCAGCGCCACCTTACCGAGGGAGTGTCCACCACCGGCCTGAAAGGCTAAGCCCCCCTCCCGCCATGCCCCACCTCCGCTCACCCTCCACTCCCCTTCCCTCCAAATATGCCGGCCCGCGACGGGGCGCCCGCCTTTTTTCGCGGCGAAAGTTATGCACATCTGGCTCGCAAAACGCCTGTTTTCCTGTGCATAATGTGCGTAACTATGTGAATAACCTTTATATGCGCCATCGAACCTGTGCATAACTCTGCTTTTATGGCACGATCGTCGCCGATTGCCTATTTTTTCATTGATTCCGCAGGGGCATGTCATTGATTCCGCAGGAGGGATTCCGCAGGGGATTCCGCAGGGGCATGTCATTGATCCCGCAGGGGCATTGACAGGCGGCGGGCATAAAAGTAAAATACTCATGCGAGAGCAATCCGATCGAGCAAAGGCTGGGTAAAAAGCGAGCAAGGCAAAGCGGAGCAATGCAAATAGGCGCAATGCAAATAGGCGCAATGCAAGGGGAGCAAAGCGAGGGAATGGGCAAATGAAATATCTGGAGTTTTTCAAATACAAGACCCCGCAGGCGGACGCGGTGGAGCGGTGCTGGAAGGGCAGCATCGACATGCACATCCATTTTGCCCCCGACCCCGGCATTGTCCGGCGCTTCGACGGCTACCAGACCGCGCTTGCCGCCAGGGACGCGGGGATGAGGGCCATTGTCCTGAAAAGCCCCCATGTGCCCACCATTCAGACTGCCTACGCCGTTCAGAGGGCGCTGCCGGAGATAGTCGTGTTCGGCAGCATCAATATCGAGTACCCCACCACGGGCGGGCTTGGGGAAACGGCCCTCGTTGCAATCGAGAACAGCGCCAAAATGGGCGCGAAAGTGCTCTGGTTCCCCACTTCGGACGCCGCCTTTGCCTGCAGCGCCATTCCCGGCATGGAGGGAAAGGGCATAACTGTGCTTGACGCGGCCGATGCGGGCGGCACTGGCGGCGCGGCCGGTGCGGGCAATGCGGGCAACATGGGCGGCGCAGGCGGCTCAGACGGCGCGGGCGGCACTGGCGGCGCGTCTAGCGCAACCGGCGCGGCCGGCAAGCTGAAACCCATCGTGCCCAAAATACTGGCGATTGCGAAAAAATACGGCATGGTGCTTTGCAACGGCCATTTGTCCTACCCCGAAAGCCTGGCCCTTTTCAGGGAGGCCAAAAATCAGGGCATCGCCAAGATGGTCGCCACCCATCCTCTGGCCGACGCGGCCTGGGAGCCCTATACGCTGGATGAAATTCGCAGCCTGGCGGGCATGGGCGTTTTTATCGAGCACTGCTACCACTGCTGCATGCCCTTGCTCGGCTCGTACAGGCCGGAAAAATATGTCGAGGCCATTCGCCTGATCGGGGCGGAGCGCACCGTGCTGTCAACCGATTTCGGGCAGATTTCCGACTCGTCCCCCGCAGAGGGGATGCGGCAATGCATAGCGACCATGCTGCAGCTGGGCGTGAGCGAGGAGGAAGTCGAGCTGATGGTAAAGAAAAATCCCGCCATGCTGTTGGATCTGGAGTGAAATGGAATTTCGCCGTAAATTTCACAGCAATTCTATCGGTATTGTTTTCGCGTTGCCGAGAGACAAGAGCTTGTCGTACATGCATACGATTCCGCCCGGCATCGCCTCAATCCCGCCGCCGCTTTTAATGCAGCCGAAATAGCGGGCGTCGCTCGCGTTCGGGCTGGCAGTCTTCTTTATCTCAACAGGGTAAGCCTTGCCGTCAAGCTCAAACACCAGATCGATCTCGCGTTTTTCCGAGTCGCGGTAAAAGTATATCGGCGGTTCCATTCCCGCGTTCTGGTAGCTCTTGATAATTTCCGACACGGCGTAGGTTTCAAATATTGGGCCCGACATCGCGCCGTTTTCAAGAGTTTCCGGAGAAGTCCATTTGCAGAGGTAGGAAACAAGCCCGGTGTCCATAAAGTAGAGTTTAGGCGTCTTAACCGCGCGGGCGGCAATATTCCGGGAGTATGGCTGCAGCAAATAGACGATGCCGGACGCGACAAGAACAGACAGCCAGCGCTTAGCGGTGGGAACGGCAATGCCCACATCGCGGCATATATCCGACATGTTGAGCAGCTGCGCCGTTCTCGCGGCGCAGGCCGTAAGGAATCGCAGGAAGGCCAGTTCGTCTCCAACCTGCGTCAGCGCTCGCACGTCCCGCTCAATATAGGTCTTGACATAGCCGGAATAATAGTCAAGCGGGGCAATTTCCGGCTCCGCGCAGAGTTTTGGCATGCTTCCGCGCTGAACGCGCCGCCAAAATTCGTCAGGGCTATGGCGGACTGCTTCGCCGCGCCGAGCCGCAAGATATTCGTCGATGGGCAAAAACGGCTTGTCAAACGCGATGCCGTCCTTTTCCCGCGACGACAAGCCGGACAGCGACAGTATGCCTATTCGCCCGGCAAGGCTCTCGCTCACGCCTTTCATAAGCTCGAACTGTTGCGAACCCGTCATAAGGAAGGCGCCGCTCGCCTGCTCGCGGTCTATCCGCATTTTCAGAGGGCGCAACACTTCTGGCGCGTACTGGATTTCATCGAGTATGGCGGGAACTTTCAGCCCCCTCACGAAACCAAGCGCGTCCTTTTTCACGCCGTCAAGCAGAACATAGTCATCGAACGT
>JAISFK010000092.1 GCA_031263625.1 Clostridiales bacterium | reverse complement strand
CGTTTGCTGTATGGTGAATATGCCAATTTGGAAAGGAGCGCCCGCGCAATCATGATGGAGAAGTTTTGGAACGTCAGGCTTGGCCCCGACCTGGATCTCGATTTGCCGCTCGTGCATGTGGACGGCGATTTTTACATCTATCTGTTCGACATGATGGGCCAGCGCCTGTGGAACCAGGCCGCCGCCCGCTCGCTCGTCGGCCGGCTCAAGGATGCCTCGGCGGAGTTCGACATTTTGCTCACGGCGGAGGCGAAAGCCATAGGGCTCACGGAGGAAATGGCCGGAATCCTCGGGCACGACGAATACGTCGTGCTGAGAAAGAGCCTGAAAGTATACATGCACAACCCGGCCGTCGTGGATGTCAAGAGCATCACGACCGAGAGCCTGCAGCATTTTTATCTGGCGGAGCAGCGGTTTCCCGCGCTCGTCGGCAAGCGCGTCTGCGTGGTGGACGACGTCGTAAGCACGGGCGGCACGCTCGCGGCGTTTTTCCAGCTCGCGGAGCAGATCGGCTTTCAGATAGCCTACATCGCCTGCGCGCTGACGGAGGGCGAGAGGCGCGACTCGTTCAACGGCGCACCCGTCTTCGCGCTCGACCACATACCGCTGCCGCGCTGACCCGCCGGCCAGCCAGTAGTAGCCTGTCGGCGCGGACTGACACGTCGGCTGCCGATTGGCTGGCTGAATACCGACAGGACAGATGCCAGCCAGGGCGAACACCCTCTGGCCGGCCGGGCATACAACAACCAGCCTGTCGGCGCGGGCCGCCCATGCGGCCGGCCGGCCAGCTGCTGGCTTGGCCGCATGGGCAGCGGTGGCTCATACTATTCTCAATTATACTGATAAGGTACTATACTGACGAGCATTTGAATTTACCATAAACGCGAGTCAGTAATACTCGTTTCCTCTGTCCGACCGCAAATTGCGGTCGGAATTCCGAATCGAACACGAGTATAACGCCGCGCGGATGAGCGCGGCGCGGGCGCGTCGCGTCCGTGAGGAACGGGGAAACCGCGCTTTCCCGTTCCGACTTGGGTTGCGGGCGCCGCCCGCTTTGGCATCAGGATATCGCGACGCGCTTTCCCGCGAGCGCGGACTCTTTTTCGGCGAGCGTTATCTTCAGCGTCCGCATCGAGGATTCCGGCGGGTTTATCTCAATGGCCGCGCCGTCCCTGATGCAGCGCATGAAGTCGGCAATCTCGCAGTAATACGCGTCGTCCTTGGGCAGCTCCGGCTCCAGGGCCTCGTCCTGCGTGTAGATGTGGAAGCCCTGCGCGTTCATGGCCGCGACCGCATTTTCAAACCGGACGCAAAAGCCCATGCCAAACGGGTATTTCGCGGCAAGGCCCCAGTCCGCGATGGCAGACACGGCCTTGTCGGCGTAGTGGTAGGCCGTCGAGATGGAGTCGAACTTTGACACCCCGTGCGTCGCCACGGAAGTGACCGCCTCCGGGACGCCGAACAGCCAGTTGATCATGTCAACGTCGTGGACGTGGAGATCCATCGCGGCGCCGCCGCTCCTTTCGTGGTCCATGTACCAGTTCTGCCACGACCACAGCGGCGTGGCGCTCAGCCGCGAAAACTCGGCGCGCACCACCTTGCCGTATTCGCCGCCGTCCACCAGCTCCTTCAATTTTCTGTACTCGGGCCAGTATCTGAGGCACTGGCCGATCATCAGCAGCTTGCCGCTCGCCGCCGCCGCGTCGAGCATGGCCTGGCACTGCTCAAGGGTGAGCGCCATCGGCTTTTCCGAAAACATGTGGACGCCCCGGCCCAGCGCCGAAACCGCGATGCCGGAGTGAAGATAGGTCGGCACGGCGGCGATGGCAAAGTCAAGCTCCTCCTTGGCCAGCATGTCGTCCGCGCTCGAGTACAGCCGGTATGGCGACAGATCCGCCACGCCGCTGCTCTCGCCGATGTTTGTGGCCGTCTTGGCCATGAAGCTGTCCCGCTCCACGTCGCACAGCGCCGTGACGCGCACGCCCGCGCCGCTCTTTTCCATCTTGAGCAGGTTGTTGAAATGGACCTTCCCCAGGCCGCCGAATCCAATAATGCCGCATTTTAGCATGTCGCAATACCTCCATTTACCATTTACCATTTAGCGTTTTTCGTTCGCCGTTCGCAATTTACTATTCGCCGTTCGCAATTTACTATTCGCTATTCGCCATTCGCCGTTCGCCCGGCACTAGCCGCCCGCGACGATCGCCCTCATGGCGTTGGCGAGGCTGCGGGCGCCGTGCTCCGGATAGTCGGCGCACGGGCTGACCTCGGCCGTGACCCACCCGTCGTAGCCGGCGTCGCGGAACGCGCCCATGACCGCGGGATAGTTCACGTCGCCCGACAGCATGTCCACGAATCCGTCCAGCGTCCCGACGGAGCGCCGGAAATCCTTGAAATGGACTTTTTTGATGCGCGAGCCCAAAATTTTTATCCAGTGCTCTGGATACCCTGTCAGCAGCGTGTTGCCGACGTCGAAATACGCCCCGACGCGGGCGCTGCCCGCGCGATCAATGAAATCGCGCATCTCCAGCGGGGACAGCAGGAACTTGTTCCACACGTTTTCCACGCCCAGATTCACGCCCAGCTGCTCGGCAAGCCCCTTGGTTTCGCCTATGGCGTCGGCCGCCCGCTCGTATGCCGTGTCATACGGCACAATCTCGCAGCCCGGCACAAAGTCCACGCCCACCGCCCCCGGAACGACCAGGATCGTGTCGCAGCCCAGCCATGACGCTATCTCAAGCTGCTTCCTGATAATGGCCTTCGCCTTGGAGCGCACCGCCGGGTCGGCGGACGTCGGGGAATACTTCCAGTAAAGCCCGGTCGCCACGCTGTAAAGCTCAATCCCGGCCCTGCCCGCCAGCTCGCGGATCTTCTCCGCGCCGCCTTTCTCCAGCTCCAGCCCAACCTCGCCGGTTTCGTCCAGGGCGACCTCAACCCCGTCAAACCCGGCGGCTTTGGCAACGCCGAAGATCTTTTCCAGGCTCCAGCCGCCTGGGAGCGACCACACGTTGACGCCAATTTTCATATATGCCACCACCCTTTCCAATATGTCGCATAATAACTCTGCTCTATATATACCCGCCCCGCATAGGTTTAGCGCTTGCCGCCGGCAACAATATTCGGCGCGGCCAACAACCGCCCGCCCATACGCTAGGCGCTGCTCCATATAGCCGCCCGCCTCCGCCTCCGTCAGGCGCTACTACTCCATATAGCCGCCCGCACATGCGCCCGACGCTACTCCTATAACCGCCTCCGTCCGGCGCTACTCCATATAGCCGCCCTGCATGGGCGACGCGGCCCTCTCTGTGAACAGGCGCAACGCGCCGCTGGCGTACTTTGGGGGCCTCGGCGTCCAGCGCGCCCGTCGCCTGTCCAGCTCCGCGAGCACCGCGCCCTCGCTCGCCGGCTCGCCCCGGATGCCGCAGATGCGCAACACGCGGTTCGGGATGTCCAGCTCGATCAGGTCGCCCTCCTCGACGAGCGCGATCGGCCCGCCCGACGCGGCCTCAGGCGACACATGGCCTATGGCCGGCCCGCGCGACGCGCCGGAGAACCGGCCGTCCGTGATCAGCGCGATTGTCCTGCCCAGCTCCGCGTCCGACGAGATGGCCTCCGTCGTGTAGAACATCTCCGGCATGCCGCTGCCCCTCGGCCCCTCGTATCGGATGAACACCGCGTCGCCCGGCTTGACGGAATGGCTCAGCACGGCCTGCAGCGCCTCCTCCTCGCTGTCAAACGGGCGCGCGCGCAGCGTCGCCCTGAACATCTCCCTGGGCACCGCGGTGTGCTTGACGACGGCGCCGCCCGGCGCCAGATTGCCCTTGAGAATCGCGATCGCCCCGTCGCGGCCCAGCGCCTCGGCGAACGGGCGTATGACGTCCTCCCTTTTCATGCCCATGGCTTTGAGATGTGCCTCGTTTTTCTCGTAGAAGCCGCTCTTTTTCAAATCCTCCAGATTTTCGCCAAGCGTCCTGCCCGTGACCGTCATCGCGCCCAGGCGCAGCGCGGGCTTGATCTCCTCCATGACGGCGGGCGCGCCGCCCGCGTAGGAGAAAAACTGCGCCGGCCAGCGGCCCGCCGGGCGTATGTCCAGCAAGAAGCGGGCGCCCCTGTGCAGGCGGTCAAATTCCATCGCGTCCAGCTCCACGCCGAACTCGCGGGCGATGGCCGGGATGTGCAGCAGGCTGTTTGTCGAGCCGGAAATGGCCGCGTGAACCATGATGGCGTTTTCAAAGCTCTCGCGCGTCACGACGTCCCTGGCGCGCAAATTCCGCTCGACGAGCCAAACCGCCTGCCTGCCCGCCTTTTCGGCCGCTTCGCGCAAAGCCGCGCCGGTGGCGGGCAAAAGCGCGCTGCCGGGCAGCATCAGCCCCAGCGCCTCCGAGACGATCTGCATGGTGGAGGCCGTGCCCATGAAGCTGCACGCGCCGCAAGACGGGCATGCATGGCGCTTGTACCACGTCAGCTCGTCCTCGGTGATCTCGCCGCGCTGGCGCATCGCGCTGTACTTGCCAATCTGATCGAGCGTGAGCAGCCCCGGCCCCGCGTCCATGACGCCGCCCGCGACGACTATGGACGGGATGTTGAGCCGGCCTATGGCCATCAGGTGCGCCGGCACGCCCTTGTCGCAGCTGCACACGAACACGCCGCCGTCAAACGGCGTGGCGCTCGCGTGGATCTCGATCATGTTCGCGATGGCGTCCCTGCTGGCCAGGGAGTAGTTGATGCCGTCGTGCCCCTGCGCCATGCCGTCGCAGACGTCGGTCGCGAAATAGCGCGCGCCGCGCCCGCCGGCGGC
>JAISFK010000064.1 GCA_031263625.1 Clostridiales bacterium | reverse complement strand
CTTCCGCCCGGCGCGGTGAAGCTGCGCGGGCACTTGGACGGATTCATCCAAAAATCAATCGCGCGCTGGAACAAGGGCGTGGTGCCGTACTCAGAATTTGCGGAGTTCTTCCGCAGCGGAAAGCAGCAGTTTGCCGTCGGCGAAATGTGGGGCAAGGCCGTCCGCTCCGCATGCCTGTATTACCGCTACACGCAGGATCCGGAGCTCAAGCGGATCGCCGCGGACGCCGTGGCAGGCGCGCTCGCGCTGCAGCGGCCGAACGGCAGCATCAGCTGCGCGCCGCCCGAGCGGCAGCCGGATGGCCCCGACGGCGACCTGTGGGAGCGCAAGTACGTGATGCTGGCGATGGAGGACTACTGCGAGTGGGTCGAGCCCGACCCGCGCGCGCTGGAATCCCTCGTCAGGCAGGCCGACTGCATCATGGATCAGATCGGGCCGCCGCCTAAGACCAGCATCACCGACCAAGGCTGGAGCGCGACGGGCATCGAATCCAGCACTCTACTCGAGCCGTTCGTGCGCCTGTGGCGGATGACCGGCGAGTCCCGGTTTCTGGACTTTGCCCGCTACATCGTATACAACGGCGCGTCCAAGGGCACCAACCTGTTCCTGCAGGCGCTGGACGGCGCGCCGCCCAAGGAAATGGGCCTGCCGTACCAGAAAGCCTACGAGATGACGTCCGTGTTCGAGGGGCTTGTGGAATACTACCGCGCCGCGGGCGACCCCAAGTGGAAGGAGGCCGCCCTGAACTACTTCCGCAGCGTGGGCGAGCAGGAGATCACCATCATCGGCAACGGCGGCGGCGGCGCGAACATCGGCGGGGAGTGCTGGAGCGGCATGGCGCAAAACCAGTCGGACCCGTCCATCCAGCGCATGATGGAAACCTGCGTGGGCGTCACCTGGATGAAGTATTGCGGCCAGATCCTCCGGCTGACGGGCAGCGCGTCCGCCGCCGACGCAATCGAGCGGTATGCGTACAACGGCCTCGTCGGGGCGATGAAGCCCGCCGGGGACGGCTTCAGCTACATCAGCCTGCTCAACGGGCAAAAGACGATCAACGAGGGCTGGGGCTGGCAATTTGGCGAGCTGTTCGTTTCCTGCTGCAACCTCAGCGGGCCGATAGGGCTGGCGCACATTCCGTGCGTGGCCATCATGGCCTCGCGGGAAGGGCCGGTGGTGAACCTCTACGAAGCCGCCGAAGCGCGCATGGCCGCGCCTGCGGGCGGCCCGCTGGCGCTTGCGGTCGAAACGGACTTCCCGCGATCGGGGAGCGTCGCCATACGCGTCGAGCCGGAAGCGAAGCAGCGCTTCACCCTCCGGCTGCGCATCCCCGCCTGGAGCGAGCGCACGGCGGTGAAGGTGAACGGCGTGGAATGCGCGGCCCAAGCCGGCGCGTATCTGGCGCTGGATCGGGAATGGTCGCCCGGAGACGCGGTGGAGATCGGCCTGGACATGCGCTGCCGCGCGCTGGAATCCCCCCATGGCGAAAATCGGGGCGGCGACGGCCGCCAAGCGGTATTGTACGGCCCCGTCGTCCTCGCGCGGGACGAGAGCCTCGACCCGGCGTTCGACCGGCCAACGGGAGGCGTCGCCATGGACGAAGCGGGGTATGTGGCCGCCGAGCGGGCGCGGCTTGCCGGGCTTGCCGACGGCGGCGGCGGTGGCGACGGCGGCGGCGGGCGCCTAGCGTTCACCGTCCCGGCCGGAAACGGGGCGTTCGTGATGGCCGACTACGCCTCGGCGGACTGCTGGCAAGGCTCCCGGATATGCACTTGGATGCCGAAATGATCGGAGCGCGCCGCTATCGCAAGCCTAACGCCGAACTGCGTGAGGCTATGGAGGACGTTCGCCTTAACCGCAGCCTTCATGGGCCGTTCGCCACTGCGGAAGACGCCGTTCGTTCAATGTTGGAGGACTGATGCTGGCACGGGCACTCATTCCGACTTGTTCGATGAATAGGCTGGGCCGTTTTGGCAAGAGCCGCGGCCCAGTGTAGCCCAGTGCGACCCAGTGTAGCCCAGCCCAGTGCAACACGGCGGGGACTGGGACGCTGGGACTTGACAGGAACGTCAATTTAGGATAATCTGAGATCATAATTTGGCTTATCCTAAAGAAAGCGCGACCATGTACATAACCCGAAAAATCGAAGCCGCTGTGCGGCGCATCAGCCGGACTTTCCCCGTGCTGATGGCGACAGGCCCGCGCCAGTCCGGCAAAACGACGCTGCTGGCCCATTTGAGCGAGGGTGGGCGCAGGTATGTTTCCCTGGACGATCCCGATGACCGGCTGTTCGCCAAAACGGAGCCCTCCGCTTTTCTGGAACGGTACTCCCCGCCCGTTATTATAGATGAAATCCAATATGCCCCCGAAATCCTTCCCTATATCAAGATGCACGCTGACAGGCACAGGACAAACGGGGCCTTTTGGCTGGCCGGCTCGCAGATGTTTCACATGATGAAGAACGTCTCGGAGAGTCTGGCCGGACGCGTGGGCATCGTCAATCTGTTCGGGCTGTCGAACAGCGAGATTAGCGGAACTCTGTTCGATGCGTTCACTGCCGACAAAGGCGAACTGACGGAGCGGCTGGACTCCGCCCGCCGCATGACCTTGCCGGAGGTGTTCGGGCGCATCCATTCAGGGAGCATGCCGCGGGTCTATGAACAGCCGGGCCTGGATCTGGACGAGTATTATTCTTCATACGTGCAGACCTATTTAAGCCGCGACGTGCGGGATCTGACGCAGGTGGCCGACGAGCTGGCGTTCTACCGTTTCTTGTGCATAGCGGCGGCGAGGACGGGAACCCTTGTCAACTACGAAGCGCTGTCAAGGGAAGCGGAAATATCCGCTCCCACCGCCAAACAATGGCTGTCCGTGCTGGTGTCCTCCGGCGTGGTTGCGCTGATTGAGCCGTACCATAACAACGCGCTGAAACGCGTGGTCAAGGCGCCGAGGATGTATTTTTTGGACACGGGGCTTGCGGCCCATCTGACGAAATGGCAGAACGCCGCCGTCTTGGAAAGCGGGGCGATGGCGGGAGCGTTTTTTGAAACCTACGCGGTGTCGGAAATATACAAAAGCTTCGTGAACATCGGGAAAAGGCCGCCGCTATACTATTACCGCGACAGCAACGCGAAAGAAATAGACCTGATTATCCTGCAGGATGGAACGCTATTCCCCATTGAAATCAAAAAAAGCGCGAATCCGGCAGGGGCGGCGAAGCATTTTGGAGTGTTGGCCCCTGTTGCGGACGACGGCAACTTTGACGACATGACGAGGCAGCTGAAAATGAAAATCGGCCCGGGCTGCGTCGTGTGCCTCGCCAACGATCTGCGCCCCATTGACAGGAAAAACTGGTGCGTCCCCGTTTGGCTGATTTGAACGCGATGGATTTGCCATATTGCCTATTCATAAAGCGCGTAGGGCGCCAACAGCGCTATTCAGGAGCTATTCAGGAGCTGCGTCGGGCGCCAGCAGCTCTTTCAGCAGTTTGAACTCCACGTTCGCCAGAATGTCCGTCTTTTCCGTGAGGTTCGCGCTGACGTCGCCCATCTCGAGGCTGTAGAACAGATCCGGGTCCGAGAACACGGCGATCAG
>JAISFK010000011.1 GCA_031263625.1 Clostridiales bacterium | reverse complement strand
CCGGCGCGGGAGAAGAAAACTTTGGACATAGGCGAGAGCGAAAGCGGGCGCGCTGGCGCCCCATTTTCCGAGGCGGAGGCGCCCAAGGGGCCGGAGCGCGTCAATCTGGACAGCGTCGCGATCGAGCCGGAGGCCATACGCTGCATATCCGATGAGATCGCGCGAAAGTACAACGTGTTGCCCGTGCGCCTGCGGGACGGCAGGCTGTACGTCGCCATGAGCGAGCCGCTGAACATCATGGCGCTCGACGACATGCGCTTTGTCACGAAAAAGACCGTGCTGCCGCTGATCGCCGACGCGGCGTCCATCGCCGCCAAGATAAACGCCTGCTTTTCCGGCCAGCGCTCGGCGAGGGCGCTCGAGGACCTGAAAAACGAATACCGCCAGGCGGCGCCGGACCAAAGCCGCAGGGCGGCAGAAGCAGGCGAGGGCGGCGATGCCAGCGGCGTCAGCGGCGCGCCCGCCGTGCGGCTGGCGAACTCCATACTGAGCCAGTCCGTCACGATGAAGGCCAGCGACATACACATCGAGCCGTTCGAGAGCGACGTGCGCGTGCGCTACAGGGTGGACGGCACGCTGGCGGAGAGCATGGCCATCCCGGCGCCGCTCTATTCAGCCGTTTCGACGCGCATAAAGGTCATGGCGGGCATGGACATCGCCGAGCGGCGGCTGCCGCAGGACGGGCGCATAGAGATGGACGTCGCGGGCGCCACGTATGATTTCCGCGTCTCGTCGCTGCCCACGGTGCACGGCGAGAAGATCGAGATCCGCAAGCTCGACAGGACCGGCTTCTCGTTCACGCGGGCCGCGCTGCACTTTTCGGAGCGGGAGAACCGCGTTATCGACAGGGTCACGACCATGCCGCACGGGGTCGTGCTCGTGACGGGGCCGACGGGCAGCGGCAAGACGACGACGATATACAGCCTGCTCAGCGAGCTGAACCGCGTGGACAGGAACATCGTCACGATAGAGGATCCCGTGGAGTACATGCTGCACGGCATAAACCAAGTGCAGGTCAACGCCAAGGCGGGCTTGACGTTCGCGGGCGGGTTGCGCAGCATCCTGCGCCAGGATCCCGACATCATCATGATCGGCGAGATCAGGGACGAGGAGACGGCGGAGATCGCCGTGCGCGCCGCGATAACGGGGCACCTCGTGCTGTCAACGCTGCACACGAACGACGCGCCCGGCGCGATCGTGCGGCTCATGGACATGGGCATAGAACCGTACCTGCTGAGCGAGGCCGTCACGTGCGTCATCGCGCAGAGGCTCGTCAGGCGCCTGTGCGACTCGTGCAAGTCGGAGCGCCGGACGAACGAGTACGAAACGAAGCTGCTAGGGCTGCCCGGCCCGGCGGCCGTCCACGACGCCGTGGGCTGCCCGGCGTGCGGCCACATAGGCTATGCGGGCAGGCGGGCGCTCCACGAGGTGTTTTACGTGGACGCGAGCATGAAAGCTGAGATAGAGAGCGAGCGCAGCACGGACAAGCTGAGGGCGATGGCCCTCGGAATGGGCATGACTACGCTGTTTGACAACTGCCGGGACATGGTTCTGGCGGGGATTACGTCTGTACAGGAGTTGGTGAATACGGTATATGCAAGAGAATAACCCAACAGGAACATTTGCCCAGGGCGCGGGCGGGGCGGCGATTGCTTGGCCGGGATCGGCAGTTGCCCAAGGCGCAACCGGAGCGGCACCGGCAGCGGTCGCAGGCGTAGGCGCAGGCGCAGGCGTTGCCGCCGGCATGGGAGCGCCCCCGGCTGTCTCCGTAGCCGCAGCCGCAGCTGCGGGTGCGGCTGACGAGAAAAATCCGCCGATGGACTTCAACGCGCTGCTTGAATATGCGTGCAAGTGCAACGCCACGGACTTGCACATCGGCGTCGGCCGTCAGCCGGTCATGCGCGTCGGCTCGGTGCTCGACGTCATTCCGGGCACGGAGGCCGTCATGCCGAGGACGGCGGAGGAGCATGTGCGCGCCATAGTGGACGACAGCCAGCTTGAAACGCTGCGCAGCGTCGGGGAGATCGACTTCTCTTTCTCGCGTTCGGGGCTGGGGCGCTTCCGCGCCAACATATACAAGCAGCGCAACACGTTTGGCATAGCCATCCGCTCGCTGCCTTTCAACATCCCGCCCTTCGACTCGCTGAAGCTGCCGTCCGTGATAAAGACGTTCGCCAAGCGCAGCAAGGGCCTCGTGCTGTCCACGGGCCCGACGGGCAGCGGCAAGACGACGACGCTCGCGAGCATAATCGACATCATCAACTCGGAGCGCAAGTGCCATATCATAACGATAGAGGATCCGATAGAATACCTGCACAGGCACAAGAGCTCGCTCGTCGGGCAGCGCGAGGTCGGCTCCGACACGCGCTCGTTCTCGAACGCCCTGCGCGCGGCGCTGCGCGAGGATCCGGACGTGATCATGGTCGGCGAGATGCGCGACGTCGAAACGATAGGGATCGCCCTGACGGCGGCCGAAACGGGGCATCTCGTGTTCTCGACGCTGCACACGGTCGGGACGGCCAAGACGATAGACAGGATCATCGACGTGTTCCCGCCGAACCAGCAGAACCAGGTGAAAAGCCAGCTGGCGACCGTGCTGGAGGGCGTCGTGTCCCAGCAGATGATCCCAAAGCGCGACGGCAGCGGCGTGGCCGTGGCCTGCGAGGTCATGGTCGTGAACAACGCCATCCGCAACCTGATACGGGAGGGCAAGCCGTACCAGATCAACAGCATAATCCAGACGAGCACGAACACCGGGATGCAGACGATGGAGGCGAGCCTCGCGGAGCTTGTCGTGTCGGGCGAGATCACTCAGGACGACGCGGTGCTGCGCTCGTCCGACGCGCAGCTGCTCATGCAGCTGCTGAACCGCAGGTGGTAGCGCAACGCGCAACGCGCAACGCGCCGGGCGGCTGGCGCGCTGATGGGCTATATGCGATAAAATAGCGCGGGCGCGGCGAGCGCCTTGCGAATTGGAGGTGCCGGCAGTTGGCGGTATACGAGTACAAGGCCAGGAACATGGACGGGAGCCTGATCTCAGGCGAGCTCGCGGCCGAGTCGCGGGACAGGCTCGAGGACTTGCTGCGCGAGAAGGGCTACTATCTGGTGGACTGCCGCGAGCGGGGCGCGAGGCTGAAGCTGAGCCTGTTCAAAAAGGCGCGACCGCGCGACATAGCGGTCTTTTGCAGGCAGTTTTCCGTGCTGCTGAACGCGGGCGTGACAATCGTCGAGGCGATGTCCATACTCAAGGGGCAGACGGAGAACCGATACCTCGGCGGCGTGCTGGGCGACGCGCACGAGCAGCTGCAGCGCGGCAGCGTGCTGTCGCAGGCGCTGGGCATGCAGGAGGACGTGTTCGAGGAATTTTTCATCAACATGATCAAGGTGGGCGAGGCCAGCGGCACGCTGGACTCCGTTATGTCGCGGCTCGCCGACTACTACGAGCGCGACAACAAGATATCGCAGAAGGTGAAGTCGGCGATGACGTATCCGGTCATCCTGGCCATCCTGACGGTCGCGGTCATCGTGCTGCTCATGGTGCAGGTGCTGCCGATGTTCCGGAGCATACTCGTTGACCAGATGGGCGGCCAGCTGCCCGGAATCACCGCGGCGCTCATGTCGGTCAGCAATTTCTTTGTCGGCTATTTCCCGCTCATCCTGTTCCTGATCGCGGCGGCCGCCGTGCTCTGGCAGTATTTTGGCAGGAGCGAGCTCGGCAAGTACTGGATAGACTGGCTCAAGCTCTCCGCGCCCGGCTTCAAGTCCGTCACGCGCAAGATTGTGACGGCGAGGTTCGCGAGGAGCCTCGGCATACTGCTGAAGAGCGGCATACCCATCATCAGCGCGGTGGACATCATAAAGAACATGATCGGCAACCGCGTCGTGGAGAAGCGGTTTGAGGCGTGCGCGGCCGCGATCAAGGAGGGCAAGGGAATAGCGGGCCCGGTCGGGGAGCTGGGGTTTTTCCCGGATCTGCTCATACACATGATCGCGATCGGCGAGAGCTCCGGCGAGCTGGACGAGATGCTGAGCAGGACGGCGGGCTTTTTTGACCTGGAGGTCGAGGAGTCCATCGACCGGCTGACCGTCATGATAGAGCCGCTACTGATCATCGTGCTGGGCGCGGTGGTGGGCGTAATCATCGTTTCGATCATGCTGCCCATGATCAACATCATGACGTCGATGTAACATGGCGTCGATGTAAGATGTGGGGCGGCGAGAAGATGCAAGATGCGAGGCGGCGAGAGGATGTAAAGTGTAGGGCGGCGAGAAGATGCAAGGTGCGAGGCGGCGAGAGGATGTAAAGTGTGGGGCGGCGAGAAGATGTGAGATGCAAGATGTTGGGCGGCGAGAATGGGGGGATATGCCGGATGTTTCGGCTTAACAGGCTAGGCGCGGGCGACGGCGACGGCGGCGGGCCGAGCCGGGCTGGCGCGGGCGGCCCGGCCGACGCGCATGTCGGGCGCGATGGGCGCGGCGGGTGCGACAGGCTTTGCGGGAGCGGAGGCGAAATCGGCGCAGGCGGCGTAGCCGAGGCGGCCGGCGCACGGCGCCGGAGCTGGCGCGGCTGGGCTGGCGGGGGCGCGGGGGCGAGCGGGTTCACGCTGATCGAGTTCATAGTGGTCGTGGCTATCGTCGGCGTCCTGCTGCTCGTGCTGTTCCCGCGCTTTATGGCGTTCGTGTCGGACGCGCGGCAGTCGCAGGCCAGGCAGGAGGCCATGCTCGTCGGCGCGGCTATAGAGCTCATGAAGGTCGAGGGCCAGTTTGACGCGGGCGACAGCGGGCTGGAGGACAAGATCAGGGCGAGGGTGGGCGGCGAGCTGGAGGGCTGGCTCGCCTCCATTGACGGCGACGGCAGCTTCGTGTACAGCCGGGAGGCCGGCGGCGCCGTCTACTCGGTGAGTTACAATTCGCTTGACGGGGAGTATCATGACGACGTTGCGCAAGATGTTGTTTCAGACGAATAGCGCGGCCGGCGGGAGCGCCGGGGGCGAAATGGGCAGCGGGAGCGCCGGCGCGGGCGTCGCATACGGGCGCCATGCTGACGGATGCCTGTGCAACGCGGGCGCAAGCGGCGCCGCAACCGGAGGGAGCGCCGGAAGCGCGGGGAATGGCAGGCACAGAAGCGCCGGAGGCACTGGGCGCGGCGCGAATGGCGGGCGCGAGAGCGCCGATAGCGCCGGGAGCGGCGGGCCGCCGTCGCGGGAGGGCGGCTTCACGCTGATCGAGCTGATCGTCGTGCTGGCCATCATGGCGCTGCTCATGAGCCTGTTCATACCGCCGCTCATGGGATACCGCCAGGAGACGCTTGAGCGCGAGCGGCAGGCAAACGCGGACGCCATCGGCAAGGCGATCCGGCAGTGCTACGCGCTTGAGGGCAGATATCCCCCTGTCGCGGGCGAAACGGGGCTGGACTATCTGAGGGACAATTACGGCGTAATCATTAAGCCGGACGCCTACAGCTACAGCTATGCGATTGTGGACGGCGAGCCGCGCCTGGCGGTGGAGTGGATTGATGATGTGCAGGAATGATTTTGAGTCGAAAAAACGCGGGGCGGGATATTTCATGCGCCTATGGGCGAGGCTTGCGGCAGGCAAGGCTTGGCCGCAGCAGGGGCGCGGGCAGGCCGGCTTTTCCGTGATCGAGCTGCTGATCGCGCTGACGCTGATCGCCCTGCTGGGCGGCTCGCTGCTCACCGTGATCGGGACGGGCAGCGACATTTTCGCGCGGATATTCGCGGAGCGCGACAGGCAGAGCGAGGCCAGGATAGCCATTTCATACGTGAGCGTCAAGCTGCGCCAGAACGGCGGCGCGGGCGTCGCCAGCATTGTGGACTCCGGCTCGCCGGCCAACGCGCGGGGCGTGCTGAAAATAGACGAGACGCCGGGCGACCTCACGGACGACTGCTACTTTATCTATTTTCGGGAAAACGCGGACGGGGAGGGCGGGCAGCTGCTGGAAAAGCGGGCGAACGCGCCCGGCGTGGACAGCGACGCGGGGGCGTCCCTCATAGCCGACATATCGGATTTTGACGTGTCCTACGCCGACGATTCGCGCAGGACCATAAGAATCCTCGTGGACGGTGAATATGAAACGCTCATAGCGCTGAGGGCGTAACGCAGCGCTCAACGCAGTTGTCCAACATATAGCAAAACGCATAACGAAACACATAGCGAAACGCGTGACGAAACGCATAACGAATTGAAAGGAACCGGCTATGGACATATCTCTGCTGAACTCTTTTCGGCTGACGGCGGCCGAGCGCAATCTGCGCGTGTACGGCGTCCACGTCTACAAAAAGGGCGAGGGCTGCGTGGAGCACCGCTTCCGCAGCGACGATTTTGTGAACCTCTACTCGGCCAGCAAGACGTTCACGTCCGTTGGCGTCGGAATCTGCCGGGACGAGGGCGGGCTGAAGCTGGAGGACAAGGTGCTCGCCTACTTCCCGGAATACGAGGGCGTCGCGGCGAAGGGCAGCGAGGACATCGCGCTGCGCGATCTGCTGCACATGGCATCGGGGAAGGGCGTCGCATGGTGCGACGAGCGGGAAGCGGACGTGGCGGGGGCGTTTTTCAAGGCCAAGCTCGACTGGAAGCCGGGCGAGCGCTTCTTCTATTCCAACTACTGCACGTACATGCTCGGGCGCGTCGTCGAAAAGGTGTCCGGCCAAAAGCTGCGCGACTACCTGATTGGCAAATTGTTTGGGCCGCTGGACATATTCAACCCGCAGTGGCAGGAGTGCCCGGCCGGGCACACGGTCGCCGCGACGGGCCTGTTTCTCAAAACGTCCGGGCTCGCGAAGATAGGGCGGCTCTTGCTGGACGGCGGCGAGTTCGAGGGCAAGCGGATCGTTTCGGCCGAATACGTCGAGCGGCTTCATTCCGACACGGTGGACAGCGCCCCGACCAACACGGACGCAGAGTCGGCAGCCGGCTACGGCTACCAGGTCTGGCGTTGCACGCTTCCGGGCGTGTACAGGGCCGACGGCATGTACGGCCAGTTCTCCATCGTGCTGCCGGACAAGGGCGCGGTCGTCACGCTGACGTCGCACAACGAAACGGGGGCCAACGACATAGTCCGCGCCGTGTTCAGCGACATCCTGCCGCTACTGTAGACCGCCGCGCATCGGCGCAACGCTTGGGCGGGCCGGCGCATCGGCGCGGCGGGTGCGCGGTGGCGCTATGGCGTAGCGGGTGTGCGGTGGCGCCATGGCGCCAATTTGCGCCACCCGCCCGCTCTAAGGGTTTGCGAGGAATCTATACTGACGGGCATTTGAATTTACCATAAACGCGAGTCAGTAATACTCGTTTCCTCTGTCCGACCGCAAATTGCGGTCGGAATTTCCAATCGAACACGAGTATAGTCGTACAATATCGCTATTGCTGTCGCTGTTGCTGCCGGCTGGCGCCGGCGTTCCGATCGTGCGCGACTTTCTTTTCGGCGGGCAGCCATCTATGCAGCGCGGCGTTCAGCTTGTGGAGTTCGATGGGCTTTGCGAGAAAATCGCTGAAGCCGCTCTGCATGAACATTTCGCGCTGCCCG
>JAISFK010000379.1 GCA_031263625.1 Clostridiales bacterium | reverse complement strand
TTCTATCGGTCATATAATCATCCGCGTAATTGCTGCCTTTATTTATATGTATGCTATCGGCTTTATGATATCACGCCGCCCGCCATATTTCAATTTAAATCTTGCCGCAGGTTCGCGCGTCCCCGCCCCGTCGCCGCCGCCGCTCCCCCGGCCTCGAGCCCGCCGCATGGCAAATACCCGCCGTTGCGGCAGCAGTAGTGAATATTTAATCAAAATATCAAAATATTTAATTAATTTATTGTTTTGATGACTGTAAAATGAGTTTATGGAAATTCGATCTTGCATCGAGTTTAACTTTTTTTGCGGAGGAGGAAATATCATGCGCGTGATACCATCAAAGGCTCGCAGGACCATCTCGCTCTTGACCGTTTTCGCCGTCCTGTTTTCCATGCTCTGCGTCTTTGACGCGGCGTGGGCGGACGAAGCGGAATCGCTCGACAAGTCGGAGGTGATCCTTTTTGTTGGCGGCGAGGTCTATTCCGCCAACAAGGCGTACCTAAAAACGCTTTCCGGCGCGGCCGGCGCTTCGTGGAGCAGCGGCGACGAATCGGTAGCCGTGGTCAGCGAAACCGGCGAGGTGACAGCGGTGGGCATCGGAACGACGACGATTGCCGCGGCCACCGCGAACGGAACCGCCGCCTGCGCGGTTGAAGTGCTGGCAATGCCGGAGCTCGTGGCGCCCGGTGCGCCGCTTGCTTCCAAGCCCCCCACGAACAACAGCTACCCGCAAAACGACAGCGTCCACGATCCGGAGATCGTCTATGTGGCGTCGGAGGGCCTTTACTACATGCTTTGCACGCACAACCGCACCATCCGCAGCTCGGCGGACCTGATCACCTGGACTAACAGGGTTACGCTGACGACAGGATTTTCCGACACGGCGGACGCGTTCGTGAAGCAGTACGGGAACTATTCCAGCGTTGGATTCTGGGCGCCTGACATCGTCTACAACCATGTCACGGGCAAGTACCATGTTTACTATTCCGTCTCCAACACCCTCAGCGACGGCGGGCGCGGGTTCGGCAACAAATGCTCCGCCATCGGCATGGCATATCTGGAGCCGGTCAGCGGCGAGCTCTATTCCATGGCCACGCTGAACAACTGGAAGGACGGCGGCATTGTTGTCAAATCCTATGACGCGTGGCGCTGGGGTTCTATCCAAAGCGGTTCCGGCACTTACAAATTCGGGACGTACAACAAGGAGTCGGCCGAGTTTGGCCCGAACGCCATCGATCCGATGGTATTCTTCGACAAGAGCGGGGAGCGCCTTTTCATGGTTTACGGCTCTTTCTTTGAAGGCATCTTCATTATCGAGCTGGATCCGGCCACCGGCCTTCCGTTCGATCAGGGCGCTCTCGACCCGGAGGACGAGAACTACGCGATTCGCTTCAACACCGGGATTTGCGTCGCCAACCGCGGCGGATCGTATGCCTTCGCGGAGCCGGTGGACGGCCGCCGGAAAGGCACGCAGGCCGGCATTGAGGGTCCCTGCGTGTTCTACAGCGAGGAAACCGGCTATTACTATCTGATGGCGTCCTATGACTATCTGGATTCCACGTACAACGTGCGCATCGGCCGCTCGAAAGACGTTGGTGGGCCGTATCGCGACTACAACGGCTTCGATCTGGTCGCGTACACGGAAGAAAACGTGGCGAACGGCCTGAACATGGACACCGTTTTTGCCAATGACGACATCGACACGGATACCGCGCGCTTCATTCCAAACCCGGCTCTGGGCGAATACGACGGCATGCTCAAGCAGGACACGCTTTCCTATGACCCCAATATCGGCACGAAGGTTCTGGCGCCGTACCAGTTTGCCGGCGGGATCCTCTGGAGGGCCACCGGCCACAACTGCGTCTTCAAAGCCGCCGACGGTTCATGGCTGATCGGCAGCCATGCCAAATCCCCGCAGCAGCGCCTGCACGTGCGGCGCCTGCTCTGGACAGAGGACGGCTGGCCGATGGCCTCGCCCGCCCGCTACGCCGGCGAGGTCGCCGAGCAGCCCATCGACGCGTCCAACGTCGCGGGGTCGGTCGAATTGGCTGTGTTCCCGCGCATCGTGCCCACGAGCGGCACGAACTACGCGATCCGGGGCGTGGTTTCCAGCCTGAACCCGGACGGCACTGTGACAAGCGCGACTGCGGCGTACAATGGCACATGGCGCATGAGCGAGGGGAACGGCATTGACATCACGCTGGGCGGAGTCTCCTATTCCGGCTCGGTCGGCGTCGGATGGGACTGGGAAAACTGGGATCACGCGGAATTTGTCATCGCGGCGCTGAGCGCGGACGACGGCACGATGCTGTGGGGGAAGGGCGGCGACGTGGCAAGCTTCACGGCGCTGACGGACAAGGCGGCCCTCGCGGCAAAAATTGACGAGGCCCTGGCATATAATCTGGCCGAATCCACGGCGCTGAGCGCGCTCGCGCTGGCGGACGCCATCGAAGCCGCCCAGGCCGCGCTGAACAACCACACAGCCACGCAGGCGCAAATCGACGCGGAGATCGGCAAGATCGACGAGGCCATTGAGGGCCTGGAGCCGCTGGGCGACGCGGGCGCGCTGGAAGCGCTGATCGCAGGCGCGGCCCATATCGACGCAAGAGTGTTCAGCGCCGACAGCGTTGCCGCGCTTAATGCGGCGCTAGGCGCGGCTGAAGCGCTGATTGCGGCGGGCGGCATGTCGCAGGATGACCTCAACGCGGCTTATGTCGAGGTTGAGGACGCAATCGACGGCCTGGCGGCTGACGCGCGCTACGCTGAATTCAGCCCGTTGCTCAAGGAGCTGCAGAGAATCGCCAAAATCGACTATAGGCCGTATTCTACGGCGTCTTGGGCGAACCTCCAGTCGGTTGTGGACGCAGCTTGGCTCTTTGTCGCGGAGTATTATGACGACGACGCCGAGAGCGAGGCCAAATACGCGCCGGCCTCCGGCGACGCTGCCGCAGGCGCGGAACTCGCCGATGTTGAAGTCGCAGAACTCGCCGCTGCGGCAGAATCCGCTGAATACGAGGCCGAGGTCGCTGAGGCCGCTGAAGCCGCTGAATACGAGGCCGAAGCCGAGGCAGCTGAAGCCGCTGAATACGAGGCCGAGGCTGACGAGACGCTCGCGATCCTCAGCAGCGATATCGGATCGGAAGTGCTTGACTGGATTATAAAGCTGAAAGCGGCCGAACTGGCCTTGGAGCCGACGTCGGAAGCGCCCATTGAGCGCGCGGAAGTCGGCGGAGGCGTGTTCGCCCTGGACGACAACAGCGCCGAAGCGGTGTACGAGCGCGCCGGCGCCGCGCTGAAATTTGAGGTGCGCGGGGAGAACATGGCGCAGGTCGGCGATGTCAACATGAGGCTGAGCTTCAAAACCGCCGACGTGAAAAACGCTTCTTTCGAGTTGCCGGACGGCCTCGCTGGGCTCGCGACAATCGAAGTGTGGGAGGACGAAGAAGGCCAAAACGCCACCGAAAGCGCGCTGGACGACTACACGACCTACAGCGTCTGGCTGCACGCGACGGGCCTGCACTTTACGCTCCCGGACGGCGCGCCGCTTGTCAGCGTGACGCTGCAGCTCGAAGACGAGCCCGGCGCCGACGGGCTGGCGATCTCCAAACAGATCTCGCTGCTCCTGAGCCACTACGACGTCTCGTACTACGACGATTCGTGGCAGGGCGGCCTCGTCGCCCTGAAAGCGGACGAGACGATCTATCCTGCGGTGGCCGCCGTCATGTTCACTTGGAGGAGCCGATTCGACATCGACCTTGACGGCAGCGTGACCGTCGCGGACGTAAGCGCGGTCAGGCAGTATCTGGGCACGGCGAAGGGCGCCGGCTGGGAGAGCGACTATATCGCGCGCTGCGATCTCGGCGGCTCCGGCGGGGCGGACGATCTGCCGGACGGCGTGATTGACACGAAGGATCTGACGCTGATCATCGCGAAGTACGAATCGATCATTGGATGAAGAACGGGTAAAAACGGATAAAATAAAAAACGCGGGGAAGGGGGAGGCGCTCCGGCTGGTTTTCGGCCGGGCGCCTCCTTTTCTTTTCTTTGCGCGCCCCCCGCGCATATCATCGCGCACATCATCGCGCAAATATCCCGCGCATATCATCGCGCGCATATCCCGCGCAATATCGCCCGGCGCGCGCTCCGCGCGCGCGAGGCCGCCGCCGCCGCTACGGCAGGAGTGTCTCGGACACGGGCGCCCCAAATACCGGGAACCCGCTTTCGTCCCATGCGAAGCCCTTCACGCAGGCGTGCCTGTTCGGATCGTACAGCGGGTCGCCGTCTATATTGGCGTATTGGCGGGCGTGGTAGACAAGCAGGTCCGTTTCGCCGTCCTCGGCTTTCGTGAAGCAGTTGTGCCCCGGCCCGTACCAGCCGTTCTCCGGGCTGCTTGCGAATACCGGGCGCTCCGCTTTTTTCCACGCGGCGGGGTCGGACAGATCGGCCGAAAGGTCGTTCCACAAAAGCCCCATGCAGTAGTTGTGATCGACCGCGCTGGCGGAATAGCTGACAAAAATCCTGCCGTTTTTCATGAGCGCCGCCGGCCCCTCGTTGACCGCGAAGCCCCTGCACTCCCACGGGAGCTCCGGGCGGCTCAGCATGGCGGGCCGCTCCGCCGGCGTCAGGGGATCCTTCATTTTGGCTATGTACAGGTTGCTGTGCCCGGCTATTGCCGGATCCTGCTGCGCCCAGACGAGATACTGCGATCCCTCGCGCTCGAAGGCCGTGGCGTCCAGCGCAAATGTGTCCATGCCCGTTTCCACGCGCCCCGCTTCGGCGAACGTCCCGGACATTGGGTCGGGGTCGTCGCAGCAGAGGGCGTAAATGCGGTGATCGAGCACGTCCATGGTATGCCCGGCGGCAAAATAAATCAGCCATCTGCCGCCGACATAATGAAGCTCCGGGGCCCAGATGAGGCAGCTCATCTCCCCGCTGCGGCGCTTTCGCCACACCACGGCCGGCGCGGCTTCGCGCAGGCCGCCGATCGTTTTGGCGCAGCGCAGCTCGATGCGGTCGTACTCCGGCACGGATGCCGTGAAATAATAGTTGCCATTTTCGTGCCGGAGGATGAACGGGTCCGCCCGCTGCTCAATAAGTGGATTTTTGTGCCTCGTCATTTTCGCTTTCCTTTCTTTTCTTTCCATAATATTTGTCTTTCCATAATATTTAACAATATTCAATCGTGTTTTTCCTTCTGCCTGTACTGCATCGGCGTCTTGCCGGTAGTCTGCTTGAACACCGTGAAGAAATAGGTGTTGGAGTTAAAGCCCACCAGCCCCGCCAGCTCGCTCAGGCGCGCGCCGCCCTCCCGAATCAGCTTTTTGGCGTGCTCGATCCGAATCTGGTTCAGATACTCGACGACGGTCTTCTTCATGTCCTTCTTGAAGATCCGGCTGAGGTAGGACGGCGTCACGCCGATCTCGGCCGCGACGTCGTGCAGGGAGATGTTCTGGGAGTACAGGCGGTTGATATAGCCGCACGCCTGCTTTGTAACCGTGTGGCAGCCGTCCTGGCGGGCAAGCCCAAACTGCCTGACGGCCTCCAGCACCTTCTGGCAGCAGTCCAGCACGCAGAGCTTCATTTCGTTGAGAGTCATGTACTGGATGCGGCCGAATATCTGATGGTACGACGGATAGATCTCGGCGATGTCCAGGCTGCACTCCCTGAGCTCCCGGCTCAGCAGGTTCAGCAGCTCCGCGAGCACGATTTGCAGCCGGCCGGCGTCCAGATGCCATTTGCGGCGATCCTCGAAAATTTTCTCGATGTACGCGATCAGGCCCGCCTCGTCCGTGCCTTTCAGCATCTTTGAAATCGCCTGCTCGTCCTGTATGCTGATGTTGTAGTGCGCGGCGGCGCGCCCGATCCCGGCGGCGGCGGACGGGTCGGCCTTGCCGGCCTTTTCCGTGATGATCATGTCGTCGTCGTGGTAGGTCTTCTCGTCAAGCAGTGCGCAGATTTTCTGGTACGCCCGCGCGATGCGGGCATATCCGTCGAATATGGCGCTGATGCTGTAGCAGGCCGTGAGATTGCAGTGCATCTTCAGCGCCCTGCGCAGCTGGGTGATGCACTCGTTGGCGAGGTTGTAGAACAGCATGTGGGAATTGCCGCCCTTTGGGCAGAACAGGAGGGCGAAGCGGTCGTCCCCCAGCGGAACGGCCACCCCGCCGGTCATTTCGGACACGATCGAGTTTGAGATTTCGATGACCATGTCAAAGATATTCCACCACTGCTGCTGGTCGTATTTTTGCTTGTGCAGGCTCATCCCGTCAATGGCCGCGACCGCGAGGATCATCTGGCCTTTCAGGAACTGGAGGCCGAAGCGCTCGAGCGATTGCCCCATATCCGCCGCGTCCTTGACTTCGCCCTGAAGCAAGCCGCGCAGCAGGCTTTGCCTCTGCACGGCCAGCCTTCTCTCCTGGGTTGCGCGCCGGGGCTCGTTCCCGGAATTTGGCCGCGCCCCTCCCGCGAGCCTCTGCTCGGCCGTCCGCAGGGCGGCCAGCAGCGAGTCGCCTTTAAGCCGGTGCTTCAGCAGATAGTCGATCGCGCCGTTTTTCATGCTGTTTCGGACGTACTCGTAGTCGTCGTACCCGGAGAGCGCGATGACCTGTATGCGCGGATACTGGTCGCGTATCAGCGCGATCAGCGAAAGGCCGTCCGCTTCGGCCATGCAGATGTCGGTGATGACAATGTCCGGCTTCAGCTCCTCGATCATCTGCTTGGCGGACAGGCCGCTGTTCGCCTCGCCGCATATCTGGAAGCCGTGCTCCTGCCAGTCCAGCGCGGCTTTCAGGCTCGACCGAAAAACGACCTCGTCATCCACAATCAATACTCGAATCAGCGCGATCCACCCGCTTTCTGTTTGGTATGACAATTTCCACTGTCGTGAACATCTTGCAGACGCTTTCAATGTAGAGCCCGTACTGCTCCCCGAAAAACAGCTTGATCCGCTCGTCCACGTTGTGCAGGCCGATGCCGGAGAACCGCATCCCGTTATTGGACGCTTTTTTGCGCAAGATGTCCGAGATCCGCTCCGGGGAGATCCCCTGCCCGTTATCGGTCACGGCGATGTGGATGCCGTCCGTCCGGCTCACCGCCCGGACGATGATCTGCCCGTTTGCGGCTTTGCCCCCCAGGCCGTGCGTCAGGGCGTTTTCCACGATGGGTTGCAGGATCAGCTTGGGGATCAGGCTGTCGAACAGGTTGGCCTGAATGTCATAGTTCACGTCGAACGTATTGTAGTTTCGGTATCGTATGATCTCGATATAGCTCCGTATGTAGCTCAGTTCCTCTTCAATCGTGATCAATGTGCTCTGCAGGTTCATGCTGACGTGCAGGAGGTCGATGAGCGCGGTCAGCAGGGCGTCGATATTGAACGCCTTCTGCGTTTGCGCCATGCACCGCGCCAGATTCAGCGTGTTGGACAAAAAGTGCGGGTTTATCTGCGCCTGCAGGGCGGCCAGCTCTGCCTGCCGCTTCTGCGTTTCCTGGATCTTGACGTCCTCGAGCAGCTCCCGGATCGTCCGCAGCATCTCGTTGAAGCTGTGCGCGGCCCTCCCGATTTCGTCCGGGGAAGGGTTGCTCAGCTTCACGTCGAGATCCCCGCCCTCAACCGCGTTCATGGCGCTCACGAGCTCTGTCAGCGGTCGGGCCAGGATTTTCCCAAACAGGCGCATCCCAAGAAACACCACCGCCCCGATGGGAAACAGCAGGATGAGCAGATCCGCGAAAATGGCGCTGGCCCTTCGGTTCAGGATCTGGCTCGGAATCAGGCCGAGCATCGTCCAGCCGGCGTCCTCGATCTGCAAATCTATCATGATGTGGGCGCTTTCCAGGCCGGACAAAACGGCCCTGTCCAGCTCGGCGCCGACCGGGAACAGCCCGCTGCCGGTGCAGGCTATAACCTGCCCCGACGAGTCGTAAATGACGATCTGCGCGCCGTCGCCCAGGTCGATGATCGAGAGCTGCCCCGAAAAAAAGCGCTCGTTCACCCGGATGACCACAACGCCGAGCATGTCCTCGCCGTACAGGCTGCGGACGCCGCGAGCGATCAGGCTGCAGCTCGCGTTTCCGCTTTTGACGTCGCGCTGCTTGCGGAGCCCGTCCTTTTGGCGCTCCGCGCCGTAGGCTCGAATGATCGCGTGCCCGTTTTTCTCGTATGCGTCTCGGAGCAGGGCTTCGCTCTCCGCTTCCGGCAGGTTGAACTGGTAGCCCGCGTCGCCGTACAGCACCAGGCGCCTGCCGTCCGGCACGTACAGAAAAACGTCGGTGATGTCCGGGCTGCGCGAGAGCTTGTAGGATATATTCAGGCGAAGGGCGGCGATCCTCCGGTTGATCTCGCCCTGCGACAGCTCGTGGGCGAGGACGCAGAGCTGCTGGACCTCGTCCATGAAGGCAATCTCGACGGAATTGTTCTGCAGCAGGACGAATTTGTCGCCGACGCCTCTGGACGCCTCCCTGAGAAGCTCGGCGGAATAGTGGTGGATCTGCTCGTGCATGAAGTCCTTCGTCTGGCGAAACGACATAACCGAAAGCAAAGTGACGGGCACGATGCCCATCAGCACGAACCCGATGGAAACTTTGGCCCACGTGCTGGTTTTCAGCGCCGTCAGGGCCGCGCCCAGGCAATGAAATTTGCCGCGATTTTCATGTTCGCCCCGCATCATTCACCAGCTTTCTCCTGCGGCTTTCTCCTGCGGCCTTGCCCTGTTTTTGCCCTAGCCCTTCACGCCGCCCACGGTCAGCCCCTCCATGAAGGATCTCTGGTTCAGCGCAAACAAAATGACGATTGGCACGACAGCCAGAACGGCCCCCGGCATCAGCAGGTCGTAGTTGTTGCCGTAGGGCGTGATGAGCGTGGAGAGGCCCAGCGGTATGGTCAGCTTTTTGCTGTTCCGCAGCACCACCATCGGCCATACCAGCGAATTCCAGCTGTTCATGGATATCAGGATTGCCATGGCGCCAAAAGCCGGCTTCATCAGCGGCAGCATGATCCGGTAAAAGAGGCCGTATTCGGTCAGCCCGTCTATCCGCCCGGCGTCCATCAGCTCCAGGGGCAGGCCGGACGAATACTGGCGGAAAAAAAAGACCGCGGATGGAAAAACGGCGAACGGCAGCACCACGCCGAGGATATTGTCAAAAAAATGCAGGGCGATCATTTCCTTGTAAAGCGGGATCATCATGATTTCAATGGGGATCATCATCACCAGCAGCACCAGTACGAAAATGGCGTTCCGCCCCCTGAACCTGTACACGCCCAGGCTGTAGCCCACTGCGGAAGTCAGGGCCAGGCCGCATATGGTCTGCGCGCCTGTGTACGCCAGGCTGTTGCGATACCAGAAGAAATAGTTGCTCTCTTTCGGGGAGAACAGGAGCCCGTACATGTCCAGCGTGAACTTTTCGAAATGAGGGTTCAGGCTGATGCCCGACCGCACCATCTCGACGCCCGGCTTGAACGAGGAGACAAGCAGAAAATAAAAAGGGATCAGGCTTACGAGCGCGAAAGCGGACAAAAGCAGAATCATGGAAACGCGGAAAATATCCCATCGGCGCATGGTTTTGTTCATGGCTCATGCCTCCGTTTCAAAAGCGTTGAAAAATTTCAGCTGCACGACGTTGATGAGCAGCACCAGGAGCAGAAGCGCCATCCCCGCCGCCGCGCCGAACCCCAGCCGCGCTTCGACGAAAGCCTGCTGGTAGATGTAGCCGACCATCGTTGAGCCGATTTCGCCAGGGGTGCGCGCCGTCCCGAACAGGGCGTACGATTCGGCGAACATGGAAAAGCCGCCATAGACGCTGATCGTGATGACATATACGATGGTCGGCTTCACTCCCGGCAGCGTGATGTGGAGGAATTTGCGCGCGGCGCTGGCGCCGTCCATCGACGCGGACTCGTAAAGCTCCGGCGAGATATTTTGCAGGCCGGCCAAAAAATACACGATGTTGACGCCCAGCCAGCGCCAGACGCACAGCGTGACCAGCACGGCCATGGTGGGGACGGATTTTTTCAGCCACTGCACGGGCTCGCCGCCGAAAGCGGCGACGATGGTGTTGATCAGCGCGGTCGCGGAGTCGCTGAAGGCAAAGCGAAAAAAGATGCCCGCCACAATGACAGACGTCAGCTGCGGGATGAAATAGGCCGCCTTGAAAAAGCCCGCCCCGATTTTTCGCTTGGAATTCAGCAGCACCGCCAGAAAAAGCGGCAGCGGGACCAAAATCAGGATCGTCCAAAAGGTGTAGAGGAACGTCACGCGAATCGCGGAGAAAAAACGGTCGTTCAGCAGATTGGCGTAGTTTTGCAGCCCGATAAAGCGAACCTCGTCGAAACCCGCTATATTCTGAAAGCTCATTTGAACGGTGGAGATCAGCGGATAGAAAAAGAAAACGAGGAACGATATCAAAAATGGCAGAACCAAAACATATGGCGCCACTTTGGGAGAGTAAAAAAAGCCGCGGGCGATTTTTTTCGCCATGCCCGCGCCTGACGGCCGCGCAGTCATAATATCCTCACATCCTCTTTCAAGGCAATGGTTTTAATGCTTGTAACGCTTGTAACGCTTGTAACGCTTGTAATTGTTTTGGCTGTTGCGGATTAGCGTTAAATGCGTTAAATGCGTTAAATGTCCGGGCAGTTTCAGCCTTCCGGAGGAGGCCGAAGCTGCCCGTTCGCGTTTCAAATCTGAAAAATCGCGCGCGTTTCAGAGCCTGCTGGCGCCGACGCGCCTTTTTTTGAGAGGGAAGCCGGCCGGCCGCGCCAGTCGCGCCGGCCGCGCTGGCCGCGCGGCTCCGTCACTGCTGGGCCCTTAATTCCTGCGCGGCGGCGTCAAGCGCCTCCTGTGGGGACATGCTCTTTTCGGAAAGCACCTTGAACACGACAGACGACTGCACCAGCGTCTGGGCGTTCGGATACAGCTCGCCGACATGAATGGGATGGAGCTGATCTTTCAGCGTCACCAGCATGTCGAACACGCCAGTGCCGTAAAACTCGGTGAATTTATTGGGAGCCTTCATTTCATCCATGGTCCAGATGTCCCAGCGCAGGGGATCGAATCCGAGCATCGTCCATGTCTTGAGGGAGCCTTCCGTGGAGAGCTTGGCGAAGGACAGGAACTCCTTGGCGAGCTCCGGGCTTTTGCTCTGGTTGGTGATGGACGTCCCCGTGCCGCCCAGGCCGGCGCCGTAAACGCCGTTTTCTTCCCACCGGGGCAGCGGGCGCACGGCGATCTTGCCGTTCAGCGCGGGCATGTAGTCCGTGAAGCGGTTCATGTACCACTGGGGCATCCACACCGAAGCGGCGCCGCCGCCTTCCATGAACGCGTAGTACTCCTCCGCGTGGTGGAAGCCGCCGGGAGCGGGAACCGCAATCTGGCTGTCGTACATCATGTCGTAGAGGAACTGGAGGACTTCCGCGTTGCTCGCGTCGTCCAGCGTCACGCTGCCGTCGGCGCCAAGCCAGTCGGAGTTTTTCTGCGTGACCAGCGGGTAAAAGCTCCAGTGCTCGGTCACTTCCAGCGTGGTCATCGGGACGCCCGTCTTTTCCAGAACGGTTTTCCCGGCCTCCGCGTACTGATCCCATGTTTTTATGGCGTCAATGTCGATCCCCGCCGCATCGCAAATCTCGGTGTTGTAATAAATCGCGGGCACGCCAACATGGTAGTCAACGCCGTAATACGAGCCGTCTTTGGCGTAGTTCTCGAAACGCGACATGATCAGCTTGTCCTGCAGCGGCTCCACGATGTCGTTGAGCGGGAGAAGCTGGGGCGTCCCCTTCAAATAGTTGGCGAAGCGCCCGATTTCAATATCGACGATGTCCGGCGCGCCTGTGCCGGACTGGAGGGAGATGAGCAGGTTGTTGTGGTTGTCGTCGTAGGAGTAGACGCCGATTTCCAGCTCGATCGGCCTGTCCGGATTTGCTTCGTTCCAGGAATTTGCCGCATCCGCCATAAATTCCTGGTGCGCGTTCTGGAAAGTCCAGAAACTCAGCTTGACGGGGTCGCCGCCGCCTGCGGCCGGCGCCGCGGCTGTTGTCGCGTCGGTGGCCGCCGCCGCCGTTTCCGCGGCTGTCGTTGTCGTGACGGCGGCCGTCGTTGTCGTGCTGGCGGCAGGGGCGCACGCCGAAAATACCGCCAAAAGCAGCACGCATACCGCCAAACTCAGGGCCTTCATCTTGTCAGATCGCATTTTCATTTTCCTCCCGGCATGTTTATTTTATTGAAAATAGTATAAATTGGCAGGCTCAGCCCCGGTCATGCTGCCGCCCCCCCTGTAACTTTTTCAACTTTTTCATTATATCGTCAGCGGTTCATGGGACTTATTTAAACATTTTAACTTTTAGGTACAATATTTTGATTGTTTTGCGGGATTGAGCTGGAAATTGTTGCTTTGCGCCAATTTAGTGGCATTCTGAAAATATCCGCGGGCAGCCAGGGCAGGGCTGGCCACGCAGGGCCGGGCCACGTCATTCCTTCCTCGTCGGCCATGCGGCAGCCGACGTTCGAGGGCGTGTCGGCAGCGTTCTTGCACCCGGCGTCATTCCTCGTCGGCCATGCGGTAGCCGACGCCGACCTCCGTCAGTATGTACTGCGGGTCGGCGTGGTCCGGCTCGATCTTTCGCCTTATGTTGGC
>JAISFK010000305.1 GCA_031263625.1 Clostridiales bacterium | reverse complement strand
CGCGCGAATGGCCGGGCTCCCGCGCGCCTCCGTCGGCATCACGGCGACGTCCGGCGAGGGGCTGACGGACTTCGGCAGGGGGCTGGGCGTGCAGGCTTTCTGCATAGCGACCGCCGAGTGAGCCGCCGCCCCCTCTCGGCGCCATGCCGCCAGCCGTCCTTCGCGCCATGCCGCCAGCTGCCTCGCGGCGCGGCGCCTGCCGTCCCTAGCGCCATGTTGCCATCCACTTTGCGGCACTGTGCTCGCCGCCGCCTCTCGCCATGTTGCCTCGCGCCATGCCGCCCGTTGCAGATCAGAGATCAGCCGCAGCTATGGCGTTCATATACTGACGAGCATTTGAATTTTCCACTAACGCGAGTCAGTAATACTCGTTTCCTCTGTCCGACCGCAAATTGCGGTCGGAATACCCAATCGAACACGAGTATGGCCGCTTAGGCCGCTGCGGGCCATCTCGGACAATTACGAAAAATCGTGCTGTCGATGGACAGGACGCCGATGACCGATTATGACGGCATCCGGAACATAAACCTGCTCGACTTCCTGTTGCGGCAGTGAAATGGCACCGCCGGGGCGGGCCTCGATCAGCGCCTTATCGCTGTCCTATCGCTGTCGCTGTCCTGTCTCTGTCACGGGCATTTATGCGGGCTTTCCGCGAGCGGCGCGAGCCGGATGCGCATTGGACTGCCATAGCGCGTCCGGCTCGTAGCTCCCGCGCGGGTTTTGCGGCATTTGCCCATATCGCGCGAGGCCGCCAATGGGCGCCACGCTGCCGCTTCCGCGCGAGTTTCGCGCACCCCGCATGTCGTGCGCGCTCTGCGCCGCAGGCGAGGGGGGCGGCATGGCGCAGGGCGCGACGGGCGCGGAAGCGGCAGCTCAGCGGGCGGAGGACGTCACGTCGTCCTCGAACATGCTGCCGGATATGCGCGTTTCGGCGTAAGCCGACGCCGCCATCGCGCCGCCGGGGCACTGGGCGCCGCGCCCCGTGAAGCCGATCCGGAACGCCGTGCCGTCCGGCCACTCGACGGGCACGTACTGAACCCTCCCGCCGCTCACGGACGCCGGGTTCGCCGGGAAGCGCCAGCGGTTTTCCGAGCCCGGCGCCAGCTCAAGCTCTATGGCCTCGGAGTAGCCCGACGACGGCAGGTAGGCGTGGACGCTCTGGATGCCGGCGACGCCGGACGGCTTGTCGTAGTTCGTTGACAGACTGGCAACAACCTCGCACTCGACGCCGTAGCCCGACTTCATCGAGCCTGGCGACAGCGACGCGCTGAGCGAAACCTCCGCGTAGAAGCGCTTGGTTTCGTAGACCGGCCTGCGGACGTACTCCGGCTCGCCGTTGACTATGACTTCCACCCGCTCGTAGTGGCTCAGGCGGCTCTCCGTCCACTCCCGCCTCACGGTGTTCGCGCCGAACGCGGGGCTGCCGTCTGCGGCGACCTCCGCCTCGATGGATAGCGCGTTGTTGGAGTAGTCCGTTTCCTCTATGGCGCGGCCCGCGTTGACGGTCGCGGCAATCGCCAGCCGCGCGCCGCGGCTCGGGCTCTCCCACGCGAACGGCACATACGCGGAGGCGCCCTTGTCCATGTACACCGTTTCCGTCTTTTCGATGCCCAGCGCCGGGATCGAGAAGCTGACAGGCACGCCGCCGCCGGAGCCCGCCGCGTCGCCGAACTGCCGCTCGCCGCCGTTCCTGACCTCCACGAGCGTGACGACCGTCATGCCGGCCGGATAGCGCGACGGCGTGATCGAGGCGATGGACAGATCCGCCGGCGGAAAGCCGACGGCCGCGGCGTATTCCATGCGGTTGTTGCCGTAGTCCGTTTCCTCGATGGCGCGATCCGGGTTTATGTGCGCCCACAGCGCCATCTCGCCCGGCGTTTCTTGCGCGAGCCATTCAAACTCGATCGCCTTTTCCTCGCCGCCCCCGAGATCCACGCGCTTCTCGCGCGCCGCCCCGCCGCCCGAGAACAGAAGCGCCGCGCCGCTGCACGCCGCGTCGCCCAGATTTTTCACGGTCACGAATGCCTTCGCCGCCGACGAAACGAGCGCGGGCGACGGCGCCTGCCGGAACCCCGTCACGGCCAGGTCCGGCGGGCGCTCGGGCTTGGCAACGGCCAGAACCGCCCTCAGCGCGTTGTTGGCGTAGTTGTCCTCGAATATGGCGCGGTCCGGGTTGACCTCCGCGACGATCTCGACCTCGGCCGCCTCGCCCGGCGGCGTCCATTCGATGATGGCCGCGGCCTCGGCGCCCCGCCCGATGCCCACCGCGAGGCTGCGCTTTTCGCCGCCTATGGCGACGTCGAGCCTCGCGCTTCCAGCGCCGCCGGCGCCGCCCTCGCCAAGCGGGACGCCCGAGCCGTTCCTGACCCGGATCTCGATGCGGATCGGCTTCCCGGCCTCGGCCTTCAGCGGGCTTATGCCCGCCACCGACAGATCCGGCGCCTTCGCTTTGTAAAAGGCGACGTCGAACTCGAAGGCGAACCATATGCCGACCGCGCCCAACATGCTGAACGAGCCGTCGCCGATCGTAACGTCGCCGGAGTTGGCGGGCGTCACGCGCCCCGTGTCGGGATCCCTGACCATAAAGCTCTTGCCGGGCCGCAGATGCCCCTCCCGGTCCAGTATGTCCGAAAACTCCACGCGCCCGGGGTCGGGGGCGTGCGACGATTCCAGCACCCCCAGCTTCGCGCCGCCCCTGTATATCGCGTACATGTTCCAGCCGTAGCCCTCCCTCACGATCGGGACCAGATCCGGCAGCGAGGGCTCGTATGTGCGGTAGCTGACGTCCTGCGCGACGTTGAACTTGGGCATGGCGTACACGATCAGCTCGCCGCCCGTGAGCTCGTACTCCACGCCGTATGCCTCGTTCACGAGGTCGGGCATCCTCGGCCTGACGGACAGCTCGACGCCGCCCCCGGCGGCCAGATGCTCCGCGACCGCCGGCGGCAGCTCGGCCCTGGCCGCTATCCTGAGCCCGCCGTGGCCCGCGTAGTCCTCCGGGTTCGTCCAGAAGCTGCTCTCCGAGTCGCGGATGGCGCTCTCCGCCATGTTGCCGTCCCTCCAGTAGCCGCCGCTGTAGTGCCAGTAGTCCGTGTTGTAGGTGGCCGCGGCGCCCGCTATGAGGGGCAGGTCGATGCCGGGCGAGCCGTCCCCGAAATAGGCGACCGGATGCCTGCCGCCGCCTGCCGCGCTCGCGCTTTCGCTTGCGCCAGCGGGCGGGGCCG
>JAISFK010000299.1 GCA_031263625.1 Clostridiales bacterium | reverse complement strand
CTACCAGCGGCCGGCCGAGGGCAGGAACGCGTGGCCCGTGCCGCTCTTGGCGAGCTTCGTGTTCTTGATGACGTGCAGGCGCGAGGACTCCTCGCGCTCCTTTTCCTCCAGCGTGTTCTGGATATTGTCCACGAGCTCCGTGAACTTGGGGATCATTATGCTCTGCAGCGCGTTCGCGCGCTTCTGCGTCTTTTTCACGTTCACGGCCAGCAGGTAGACCGTGCTCTCGACCTCGGCCATCTCGATTATCAGGTCCTTCACCCGGTTGAAGTTGATGAACGCCTGATCCAGAAAATAGTTCGTGTTCGAGAAGGCGTAGTAGAAGGGCTCGCTCTCCTTCTCCGCGAGCGACACGCTGGGAATGTCAACGCCCATGACGCTGCGGAAGCGTATCCGCACCTGATCCTCCTCCGGCACGGAATAGCCCACGCGCTCGACCTGGCTGATGCCCAGGAACACGTTGGCGTTCTGCAGCTCCCTGTACGCCGTGCTGAAGATCTCGTCGATCTTGGCCTGGATTTCCTCGGCGCGGCTGATGTACGACATCATCTCCGATATCAGGATCGTCCGCTTCCTGTCCATCAGATCGTAGCCCATTTTGGCCAGGGCCAGATCTGATTTCGCCTTCATTAAGTTGCCCTTGGTCGCGAATGTAGATACGTCCATTCCAGCTCCCCGCTCCGCTATGCCCCAAACGCCAAACCTTGGCCGCTACGCACCGGCGCCTATGCCACTGGCCACTGGCCGCTGGCCGCTATGCCCCGGCGCCTATACTATGCCACTGGCCACTATGCCCCGGCGCCTATATCCCGACGGCGGCCCCGGCGGCGGCATCGGCGCTCCCGGCGGCCCCGGCGTAGCCCGGATAATGCTGCTTCAGAGTCTCCTCGTCCACCCTGTCCAGCTCGCCGGGCGGCAAGATGCCCAGCAGCTTCCATCCCATGTCGAGCGTCATCTCGACCGGCCGGTTCTCGTCCATGCCCTGCGTGATGAACTCGTCCTCGAACGCCTTGCCGAACTTCATGTACAGCCGGTCTATCTCGCTCAGCTCGTCCTCGCCGATGACGGAGGCGAGCGCCCGGACGTCCTGCACCCGCGCGTAGCTCGAAAACAGCTGCGTGGAGCAGCTGCCGTGGTCGTCCCGCGTGAAGCCCTTGCCGATGCCGTCCTTCATGAGCCTCGACAGCGACGGCAGCACGGACACGGGCGGGTATATGCCCTTCTGCGTCAGATCCCGGTCCAGCACGATCTGCCCCTCCGTTATGTAGCCCGTCAGATCGGGGATCGGGTGCGTTATGTCGTCGTTGGGGAGCGTGAGTATCGGTATCTGCGTGATGGTCCCCGTGCTGCCCGCTATCAGGCCCGCGCGCTCGTATAGCGACGCGAGGTCGCTGTACATGTAGCCGGGGAAGCCCTTCCTGCTCGGAATCTCGCCCTTGGACGACGATATCTCGCGCAGCGCCTCGCAGTACGCCGTGATGTCGGTCAGGATGACGAGGATGTCCATGTTCAGCGTGAACGCGAGGTACTCGGCGGCCGTCAGCGCGCTCCTGGGCGTCACGATCCGCTCGACGGGCGGGTCGCTCGCGAGGTTTATGAACATGGCGACGTGGTCTATGACGCCGCTGTCCTCGAACGACTTCTTGAAATAGTCCGCGACGTCGTTCTTCACGCCCATCGCGGCGAACACGATGGCGAAGCCGGCCTTGCTCTCGCCCGTTATCTTCGCCTGCCGCACGAGCTGCACGGCGAGCTCGTTGTGCGCGAGCCCGCTGCCGGAGAAGATGGGCAGCTTCTGGCCGCGTATGAGCGTCATGAGCCCGTCGATGGACGATATGCCCGTCTGTATGAAGTCGCGCGGGTAGCGCCGCGATATGGGGTTCATCGGGCTGCCGTTGATGTCCATGCGGACTTCCGGGAAGATGTCGCCAAAGCCGTCGATCGGCCTGCCCAGCCCGTCGAACACGCGCCCCAGTATCTCCGGCGACAGCGTGATCTCGAGCGGGCGCCCCGTGAAGCGCACCCTCGTGTTTCGCAGCGATATGTCCGACGTGCCCTCGAACACCTGTATGACGGCGATGTCGCCCTCGATCTCGAGCACGCGCCCCAGCCTGCGCTCGCCGCTGCCGAGCCTGATCTCCACGACCTCCTCGAACGAGGCCGCGCGCACGCCCTTTATCGCTATCAGCGGCCCGTCTATGTTGACAAGCCCGGTGTATTCAACAAACAACCAGCACCATCCTCCCTTGGCCGCCGATCCGGCCATTCCCGCGCCGACAGCGGCGGCAGCGGCGGCAGCGACGGCGCCTCTCGCCGCGCCGGCCTTCTCCTGCCGAAAAAGCCCGGCCCAGAGGGCCTTTCGCCGCGCCCGGCGCGCCACCAAGCCACCAGACGATCCCGCGCGCCCGCATCTGCCCTCCGCATCAGCGGCACAGAGCCGCCATTGCCGCTCTGGCGATCCCGCGATCCCGCGCGCCGCGCTCCCCCGCCGCGCTAGGCCCGCCGGCTCACGCGAGCGCGTCCAGCGAAGCCTCGATCCGCGCTTTCAGCCCGTCAAACATCCCCAGCTCGCCGTTCGGCACGTCGAACTTCGCCTTGACGACTATCTCGAACACGCCCGTCTTTTTGATGTCGGACATGGGCACGCTTTTCTTTACGAGCGCCTGCACCTTGTCGTGCAGGAACAGGATCAGCTCCATCATCTTGTTCTGCTTCTCGAGCGGCACGAACGTGTCAACCGGGTGGAACGCCGCCTGCTGCAGGAAGCCCAGCCTGATGACGGCGCCGACCTCCAGCGTGAGCTTCTGCTCGTCGGCCAGTATGTCGCTGCCGACGAGCTTGACGATGTCCTGCAGCTTGCTCTCCTCCAGCAGTATGCGCATGAGCTCGTTCCTGTTGGGGAGGAAGTCGGGCCCGACGTGCTCGGCGAACCACGGCGCCAGCTCCGGCAGGTACTCGCTGTAGCTCGTTATCCAGTTGACGGCGGGGTAGTGGCGCGCATACGCCAGTTGCCTGTCCAGCCCCCAGAAGCACCGGATGTAGCGCTTCGTGTTCTGCGTGACCGGCTCCGAGAAGTCGCCGCCCTGCGGGGAGACGGCGCCGATTATGGATATGGAGCCCGTCGCGCCGCCAAGCGTGGTCACGTTGCCCGCGCGCTCGTAAAACTCGGACAGCCGCGACGACAGGTACGCCGGGAAGCCCTCCTCGGCGGGCATCTCCTCCAGCCGGCCGGAGATCTCGCGCAGGGCCTCCGCCCACCTGGACGTCGAGTCGGCCATGACCGCGACGTTGTAGCCCATGTCGCGGTAGTACTCCGCGATCGTGATGCCCGTGTAGATGGACGCCTCGCGCGCCGCCACGGGCATGTTGGACGTGTTCGCGATCAGGATCGTGCGCTCCATGAGGCTCCTGCCCGTCCTCGGGTCTATGAGCTTGGGGAAGTCCTCCAGCACCTCCGTCATCTCGTTCCCGCGCTCGCCGCAGCCTATGTACACGATGATGTCCGCGTCGGCCCACTTCGCGATCTGGTGCTGGGCCATCGTCTTGCCCGTGCCGAAGCTACCGGGGATCGCGGCGGCGCCGCCCTTGCCGATGGGGAAGAACGTGTCTATGACGCGCTGGCCCGTAACGAGCGGCGCCGCAATGCGCACGCGCTCCCGGATCGGCCTCGGCCTGCGGATGGGCCATTTGTGCGCGGCCGTTATCTCCACTGTCGGATCCGCCGCCGGATCTGCCGCAGGATCCGCCGCCTCCGCGCCGGCAACTGCGGCGGCTTCCGCGCCGCCAGCCGCGCCGGCCGCCGCGCCCGGCGCATGCCCGGCCCCGGCGCCCGCGGGCAGATACTCGTCGCCCGCCTCCGCGCCGCCCGCGATCCCGGCGAGCGCCTGCCAGCCCCCGCTCCCGCCCGCGCCGTCCAGCCGCAGCCGCGCAAGCGGCTCCGTGATGGAGTACTTGCCGTCGGGCGCGGCGTAGACCACCTCGCCGGCCATGCCCGGCGGCACGAGCACCCTGTGCGCGATGGACGGCGTCTCGGCGATCTCGGCCACGGCGTCGCCGCCCGAAAGCCTCATGCCCTGCCGCGCGAGCATCTTGACGGGCCACTTCCGCTCCTCGTCCAGGTTCGCGACATCGACGCCCCTGACGATGAACGGCCCCGTCGCACGCTCCAGCGCCGCCAGCGGGCGCTGTATGCCGTCGAAGAAGCCGCCGAGCAGCCCCGGCCCCAGCGCAATCGAGAGCGGCCTGCCCGTGGGCCTGACCGGCTCGCCTATGCGCAGGCCCGTCGTCACCTCGTACACCTGCACCGTCGAAACCTCGCTGCTGACCTTTATGACCTCGCCGATGAGCCCCAGATTCCCGACGCGCACGGCCTCCAGCATCTTGAACGGCACGTCTCCCCTAGCCTTGACGACCTGCCCGTTTATGCTGACTATGATATTTTCGCCCGCGCCGCCCGCCGCCGGGGCGCCGCCGCCGTCCGGCAGGGCCGGGCTTGAAACAGCCGCGTCACTCATGCTTATGACCAATCCTCTTCCCTAAACTCTCGCGCCCCGAAACCTCCCGCGTCGCGCCTCGAAAACCCTCACGCGCCCCGAAAACCCTCACGCGCCGATTCGGAGGCCGCTTATCCTGTAAAGCTCGTCGGCGCACATCTCAGTCTTTTTCGCGAACGTGTTGTCCACGTAGATCCCCAGGTGCTCGTTCACGACCATGCAGCCGCCGATCATCGCGGCGTCGCCGCGAACCAGCCTCAGCTCTGGGTACAGCGCCTTTATCGCGGCGCCGTGCCGCTCGCAGTCGCGCGGCGTCAGATAGGCGTCGGCCGCCCCCGACCCGACGTATGCCATCGTCTCGCGGACGCTGTTCGCCAGGTACTCCCCGTAGCCGTCGCTCCGCGCGAACCGGCCGAGCCGCTCCCTCAGCTCGCCCAGCACGGACGCCACGATCTCGTTGCGCGCGGCCATCAGCGCCTTCCTCGCGCCGATGTTGGCCTTCGAGATCCGCGCCTCGCTCTGCTGCGTGGCCTTCAGGCGCCCCTTCGCCGACAGCTCCGCGGCCTCCCTGTCTATCTCGGCCTGCGAGTCCGCGAGCTTCTTGTCGGCCTCGTCCTTCAGCTGCTTCAGGATGGCGTCGCGGGACTTCGTCGCGTCGCCGATGATCATCCTGTTGAACATTTCCAGTTTTTCGTCAATCGATGGCATGTGCCTCGCCCCCCCTCGCGCGCCCGCCGTTGCCGTTTCTGCGGCCCGCGGCGTCAGAATTTTATGCCTATGGACTCGTTCACGTACCTCGTGATCGAGTTGGGCAGCCGCTTCGTCCCGTGCCTGTCCGGTATCTCGACGACGAGCGGGAGGGAGCGGCTGAGCTTCAGCTCAGTCAGCGCACCGCGCGCGAGCCCCGCGAGCTTCTCCGTGATCAGCAGTATGCCGAGATCGGGTATCTTCAGCGCGGCGTCCAGCGCGGCCGAGACCTCGTCCCGCGTGTGGGCGACGACGCCCTCGATCCCCGCGAGCCTCATGCCCGTCTGCGTGTCGATATTGTCGCTGAT
>JAISFK010000283.1 GCA_031263625.1 Clostridiales bacterium | reverse complement strand
GCGCCGGGGTTTCGGCGCAGGCGCGGCGATCGCCCGCGCCCGGCAGGGCCGCGCGGGCGCCGATGCTCAGGCCCGGCGAGTGGCTGGACTCGTCCGGACGCCTGCGCAGGGCGAACGGCAGCGTCGTGCCGCCGAGCGAATACGCTTACGCGGACGAGGCCGACGACGAACCCGGAGCGGCCGGCGCCGCCGGAGCGGGCGCGGGCGGCCTGCCCGATGCCGGCGCCGACGCCGACGGCGATCAGCCTTTTGATGGCCAGGCTTCGCCGGACGGCGGCCGCCAGCCCACCGTTGGCGAGTTGCGCCAGCGGGCCGGCGGCTGGCTGGACGCCTACGGCAGATACCACATGCCGGACGGGAGCATAAGCGCCGAGCTGTCGGACGGCGGCGGGGCGGCGGGCTACGGCGATGACGACGACGACGACGAGGAGGACTAGAGGTGAGCGTACCGTTTTTTAACCTCAGCCGGCAGTACGCGCTGCTGGCGGGAGAGCTGGAACCGGCAATAAAGGAGAGCGCGGCTTCCTGCGCGTACATCGGCGGGAAGTACGTCGCGGCTTTCGAGAAGGAGATATCGGAGTACCTGGGCGTCAGGCACGCCGTCGGCGTCGGCAACGGCACGGACGCGCTCATGCTCGCCCTGCGCGCCTGCAACGTCCGCGCGGGCGACGAGGTCATCACGACGCCGTTCTCGTTTTTCGCGACGGCCGAGGCCATAGCGGCCATCGGCGCCACGCCCGTGTTCGTGGACGTCCTGGAGGACGACTTCAACATGGACCCGGCGCTCGTGGAGGCCGCGATCACGCCCAGGACGAAGGCCGTCCTGCCCGTGCACATATTCGGGCAGCCGGCCGATCTCGAGGCGATAGCGCAGACCGCGCGAAAGCACGGGCTCAAAGTCATAGACGACGCGGCGCAGGCGATAGGCGCCGCGATAGGCGGCAAGCGGGTGGGCGGCTTCGCCGACGCGACCACTTGGTCGTTCTACCCGACGAAGAACCTCGGCGCCTGCGGCGACGCGGGCATGGTGACGACGAACGACGACGGCGTGGCCACGGTGCTGCGCGCCCTGCGGGAGCACGGCGCGGCGAAAAACGGCGCCATAGCCCGCGAGCTGCTGGACGGCATCACCGAGGACGGCCTCCAGGACGCCCCGGCGGACGCGCTGTACAACCCGTTCAAGTATTTCAACTACATCATCGGCTACAACTCCAGGCTGGACGGGATCCAGGCCGCGGCGCTGAGCGTGAAGCTCCGCCACCTCGACGCCTTCAACGCGAAGCGCGAGGAGATATCGGAATTTTACACGGGCGCGCTCAAGGGCGTTGACGGGCTGATCGCGCCGCCGCGCTCGACGCCGGCCAAGCACAGCTGCTGGCACCAGTACGCCATCCGCGTGGACGACAAGAAGGGGATGGTGGCGTACCTCGGCGAGCAGGGCATCGGCGCGGGCGAGTTCTACCCGGTGCCGCTGCACCTGCAGAAGGCGTTCGCGGGGCTCGGCTACAGGGAGGGCAGCCTGCCCGTCGCGGAGAAGCTCTGCGGGCAGACCGTGTGCCTGCCGATATTCCCGGAGCTGAGCCAGGAGGAGCTGGAAGCCGTGACAATCGCGGTGAAGTCGTTTTTGTGAGCGCGGGAGGGGGATCGGCGATGAGAGAAGATGGCAGCGGCGGCGCGGCCGGCAAGGCTGGCGCCGGCGGTAGCGCGGGCGCATCGGGCGCGGGCGGCAATAGCGGCAATGGCGCGGCCGGCAATGATGCGGCTGGCGTGGCTGGCAACGGCGCGGCTGGAGCGGGCGCTGCGGCGGCCGGCGGCGGGATAGCGCCGGACGTGTTCATACACCCGACGGCGGACGTGAGCCGCGACGCGCGGATAGGCGCGGGCACCAAAATCTGGAACGGCGCGCAGGTGCGCGAACTGGCGCGGATCGGCAAGTCGTGCATTATCAGCAAAAACGCGTACATCGACACGCAGGCCGTGCTGGGCGACAGGGTGAAGGTGCAGAACAACGTAAACGTGTACCACGGCGTCGAGGTTGGGGACGACGTGTTTCTCGGGCCGTCCATGACGTTCACGAACGACATGTTCCCGCGCGCGTTCAACAGCGACTGGAAGATAACCGAAACCCGCGTGAGGAAGGGCGCGTCGATCGGCGCGAACGCGACGATCGTGTGCGGCGTCACGATCGGCGAGTACGCCATGGTGGGCGCGGGCAGCGTCGTGACGCGGGACGTCGCGCCGCACGAGCTCGTCGTGGGGAACCCCGCCAGATCCATCGGGCGCGTCTGCCGCTGCGGCGAGCGGGCGGCGGGCGCCGGCCGCAGGTGCGAGGCGTGCGGCTACGTGCTGCCCGAAGCCGACGCCGAAGCCGGTGCCGGGGCCGGTGCTAGGGCCGGGAGAATGGGCGCAGGCGAGGGCGCAAGCGCCGCAGGCGAGAGAGCGGGCGCCGGCGGGCGCGGGCGGCCTTGAGCGGGATCGGAGGGGGGCGGCGCATGGGCGCGTACATTCTGTTGGCGGTATACATCGCGTGTTCGGGCGTCGCGCTGCTGTTCATGAAAAGCGGCGCGCAGGCGCTGTCGCTCCGGCTGGGCAAGGGCTCGTTCCAGCTGGACATGGACTACAGGCTGATCATGGGCATGGCCCTGTACGTGGTCAGCTTCCTGCTGTCCATCGTGCTGATGCAGAAGATGAACCTCACGTACATGTACCCCATGGCGGCCGGGCTGATCAACGCGCTCGTGTGCGTCGCCGGCGTCCTGGTGCTGAAGGAGGGCGTCAGTGCGCTCGCGTGGGCGGGCATCGCCCTGATCACCGTCGGCGTGGCGCTGATCAATTTTGGCAAGTAGGCTCGCCATGGCAATCGGAATTTGCCGCAGCGGCCAAAGGGGCTGGGCGATAAAATGATGACGATATATAAAGATGGAGATGATAAAATGGATCAGATAAGGGTTGGGGTAATTGGCGTCGGCAACATGGGCAGGAACCATCTGCGGCTCTATTCGGAGATGCCGGAGTTCAATTTGGTCGGGTTCTACGATCCCAGCCCGGCGTTCAAGGGCTACGGCAAGATGTACGGCATCATATCGTTCCCGTCGATAGAGAGCCTGCTGGACAACGTGGACGCCGTGTCGGTCGTCGCGCCGTCGTCGCTGCACAGGGAGATAGCGCACAAGGTGGCGGGCATGAAGAAGCACGCGCTAGTCGAGAAGCCGCTGGCCCTCAGCGCCGCCGACGCTGCGGGGATAACGGACGCCTTCAACGAGAACGGCGTCATACTCATGGTCGGCCACGTGGAGCGGTTCAACCCGGTCATCAGGGAGCTTGAGAAGATCATCAAGGCGCACGACGTCATAGCGATCGACATCAGGCGCTGCTCGCCGTGGGGCGGGGGGCGCATAGCGGACGTTGATGTGATCCACGACCTGATGATACACGACATCGACATAGTCGCCGGAGCGCTCGCGCCGCTGCCGATAAAGAACATCACGGCGGTCGGCAGGGCGGTCAGGAGCGAGCGGCACATCGACTACGCGCAGGCCATCGTCGAATACGAGGATTCCGGCCTGCTCGCGTCGATCACGGCGAGCCGGATCACGGAGGACAAGATCCGCGAGATAACCGTCCACGCGCGGAGCGCGCTGATACGCGCCGACCTGCTGAACAGGACGCTGACGCTGACGCGCCAGACGAACTACTCCAGCGGCGCGGGCGGGGCGGGCGGCGAGCCGGACGCCCTCTACAGGCAGGAGAACATAACGGAGAAGGTGTTCGTGGCGGCCGTCGAGCCGCTGCGGCAGGAGTTGCTGGAATTTGCCAGGTGCGTCGGCGGCGGCGTCAAGCCGAACGTCAGCGGCGAGGCGTCCGTGCGCGCGCTCGAGGTGCTCGAAATGATCAGCGCCAGGGCGTATGGCGGGGCCGCGCCGGGAGCCGCAGGGGAGAAATCCGCGCCTCCGACATCCGCGCCTCCGAAGGCCGCGGGGGCGGCCAAATCATAGGCGCGGGCGCGCGCGTGGGGGTGGGCTGATGCCGGCGAGCCTGAGCCTGGTCATGGCCGGGTACAACGAGGAAAAGAACGTCAAAAAGGCGGTGGAGGCGAGCGTGGCCGCCCTGGACGAGACGTTCGCCGAATACGAGATCATTCTCATAGACGACGGCAGCCGCGACGGGACCGCGCGGATCATGGACGAGATGGCCGCGCTCCACCCGCGCGTGCGCGCGGAGCGCAACTACGCCAACCTGAATTTCGGCGCGTCCGTCCTGCGCGGCCTGCTCATGGCCCGCTGCGACTACGCGATCTACAACGCGATGGACCTGCCGCTTGACCCCCGGCTGATAAAGGACATCGTCCGCGAGGCCGAGGACGGGCGCTGCGACGTCCTCGTGCTGGAGCGCGAGAGCTACGCCGCGACGGGCTGGAGGAAGCTGACGTCCAGCGCGAACCTGCTGCTGCTGCGCCTGCTGTTTCCGAGGGCGATGCGCGGCACGCCCGTCGTGAACTACATCCAGCTTTTTCGCAGGGAGATCATACGCGGGGTGCTGCCGCTCGCGCGAAGCCCGATCTTCGTGTGGCCGGAGATGATATTCCGGGCGAAGTACGCCGGGCTGCGCGTGGGCAACAGGAAGGCGCCGGTGCAGGTCGGCGAGCTGCGCAAGGGCGCGTTCGGCAAGCCGCACGACATCATGTGGGGGCTGTACGACATGGCGCGGTTCCGCGTCCGCAAGTGGACGGGCTCGTGCTGAATCTTCACACTCGCGAGCGATTTGAAATGCAGACCGCATTTGCGGCCGGACAGAGGATCAGCATAAATCAAGCGGGAAAGGCGGCTGGCGGGGAATGGGGAAGATCGTATTGTGCATCGCGGCCAGCCTGGACGGCTACATAGCCGACGAAAAGGGCGGCGTGGGGTTTCTGTTTGAAAAGGCCCGGACGGAGCCGGACGACGACTACGCGCGGTTTTACGCGGGCGTGGAGTGCATGCTGTTCGGTAGCGCCACCTGGCGGCAGATGGTGGAGGAGATCAGTCCGGGCAAGTGGGGCTTTGCGGACAAAAAATGCTACGTGTTTTCCAGCAGGCTGGAGGGCGCGACGGCGGACGTCCAGTTCACCGGCATGTCCCCCGAAGCCTTTGCCGTCGAGGTGGCGGCTAAGGCGGCGGGGACCGTCTGGCTGTTCGGCGGCCGGAGGCTGATCGACTCCTTCATGCGGGCCGACCTGATCGACGAGTACTGGCTGTACACCATGCCGGTGCTGCTGGGCGGGGGCGTCCCGCTGTTCACGCCGCGCGGGGCGAAAATGCCCCTGTGCCTGGCCCGGCTGGGCCAGACGGACGGCATGGCAAAGGCCCTCTACACGCGGGAAAGGGAATAGCGCGGAGCGCGGGCGGCGGCTTTCGCTTTGCCGTCGGTTTTCGCCTTGCCGCCGAAAGCGGGCGATTCGCCAACCAAAGGAGAAGGCCATCCATGGCGCGGTATGTCTTGAAGCGGTTCCTCATGTTGATATTGACGCTGTTCCTGGTGCTCCTGTTCACCTTTGCCATCATGCACGCCATACCCGGCGGCCCATACAGCGCGGGCAAGCGCCTGCCGGAAGCGGTGCGGGCGGCCATAGAGGAAAAATACAGCCTGAACGACCCGCTGCACGCGCAGTTCCTTGACTATCTGGGCCGCGCGGCGCGGCTCGATCTGGGGCCGTCGTTCAAGTACGAGGGGATGTCGGTGAACAGCCTGATCGCGCAGGGCTTCCCGGTGTCGGCGACGCTGGGCCTGCTTTCCATGCTGCTCGTCGTCGCGCTGGGCGTCCCCCTGGGGGTGCTGGCGGCGGTGAAGCAGGGCAAATGGCAGGACGCCGCCACGTCCTTCGTCACCACTTTCGGCGTCGCCATCCCGTCCTTTGTGGCGGCCACGCTGCTGCTCTATTTTTTCGCGTACAGGCTGGGGTGGTTCCCGGTGTTCGGGGTGGAAACCCTGAAGGGCTACGCGCTGCCCACCGTCGCGCTGTCCGGCTACTCGCTGGCCTACGTCACGCGGCTCACACGCTCCAGCCTGCTGGACGTGCTGAAGGCCGACTATATCCGCACCGCCCGCGTGAAAGGGCTGTCGGAGGGCAGGATCGTCGCCCGGCACGGCATGCGCAACGCGCTCATCCCGGTCGTCACGGTCATCGGCCCGCTGTTCGCGGGGCTGCTCATGGGCTCGTTCGTGGTGGAGAAGATATTCGCGCTGCCGGGCATGGGGCGGTTTTTCGTGCAGAGCATCACGAACCGCGACTACACCGCCACTATGGGCTTTACAATATTTTACGCAGCCGTCCTGGCGGTCGTCGTGTTCGCCGTGGACATACTGTACTGCGTCATTGACCCGCGCATCAAGCTGGAGGAGTAGCGGCGCGGTGGCGCGGGGGCAGCGGGGCGCGCGGGCGTGGGCGCGCGGGGCGCCAAAACCGGCGAAAGGAGCGGACGGCGGCGATAGGAACGGAGATAGAGACAGCGATAGGGACGGATATGGGGACGGAGATGGGGCCGGAGATGGGGACGGGGATAGGAACGGAAATAGAGACAGCGATAGGGACGGATATGGGGACGGGGATAGGGGCGGAGACGGGGACTGCCGGCGGGAAATGGGCGCCGATAGACCCGCGGCGGAGGGAAAGCGAAAAAATAGCGGGCAAGAGCGCCACGTATTTCCAAAACGCGGCGTACCAGTTCACGCGCCGCAAGACGGCGACGGCGAGCCTCGCGGCCGTCGCCCTGCTCGTGCTGGCGGCCGTCTTTGGGCCGATGGCGAGCAAGGGTAGCTACGACGCGCAGAACCTCTCGCACGTGAGCGCGCCGCCGATGCTGCGCACCTACGAGGTGGACGGCCGGCACTACTACATCACCGCCAACGTGAAGCTCGCCGAGGTGTCGCAGCGCGGGGAGCTGATGGAGACGCTGCCCCGCGCGCGGGACGATTCGGCGAACAAGCGCTTCGAGTACGACGTCGGCGGCAAAAGCCTCTACATCGACTACAGCGCGCCCGCCCCCGTCCTGGAGGACGAGGCGGGCAACGCGGTCGCCGCCGGCAGGACCTTCTGGAACAGGCTGTACCCCCTTGGCTCGGACTCGCTCGGCCGCGACATCTTCACCCGCCTTTTGTACGGCGCGCGGGTTTCGCTCGCCGTGGCCTTCATCGCCACCTTGGTCAACCTCGTGATCGGCGTGCTCTACGGCAGCGTTTCCGGCTACGCGGGCGGCACCTTGGACATCGCGATGATGCGCGTCGTGGACATCGTAAGCTCCATCCCGCTGACGCTGTACGTCATCCTCATCATGGTCCTGTTCGGCAACGGGGGGCTCAGCAGCATCATAATCGCGCTGGGCATCGTGTACTGGGTGAGCATGGCGCGGGCGGTGCGCGGCCAGATACTGGGGCTGAAGGGGCAGGATTTCGTGACCGCCGCCAGCACCATGGGCAGCAGCGGCTGGTATATCCTGCGCAAGCACCTCATCCCCAACGCCATCGGCCCCATCACCGTCACGGCGACCATGCAGATCCCGTCGGCCATCTTCACCGAGGCGTTCATGAGCTTCATCGGCCTTGGCGTGACGGCCCCGATGGCCTCATGGGGCACCATGTGCAACGACGCGCTGGAAACGCTGAAGACGGCCCCGTACCAGCTGGCTTTCCCCGCCGCGGCCATCTGCGCCACCATGTTCGCGTTCAACTTTATCGGCGACGGGCTGCGCGACGCGTTCGACCCGCACATGCGCAAATAAATGACGCGGCAGGCGATGGCGGGCGCTTTGGAAGGGGACGGATGTGGCGCTGGGGCGGTAGCGGCGAGCGCATTTTGAGGATGCGGCGATGGCGGGCGATTGTTTGCGATTATAGGCGATTGCTTGCAATTATAGATGATTGCAGGCGATTATGGAGGAGGCCGGCAGTGGCGGGCGAGACTATCCTGAAGGTGAACAACTTGAAAACCAGCTTCGCCACCAAGGCGGGGCGGGTGCAGGCGGTGCGCGGCATCAGCTTCGAGGTGCGCAAGGGCGAGGTGCTGGGCATAGTGGGCGAGAGCGGGAGCGGCAAGAGCGTCGCCTCGCTGTCCATCCTGCGGGTGCTGCCCGACAACGCCACGCTTTCCGCCGACAGCATCGACTTCGGCGGCCAGGATCTGGCCAGGCTGCCCAAAAAGGAGTTCCGGAAGATACGCGGCGCCAGGATCTCGATGATATTCCAGGATCCGATGACGAGCCTGAACCCGCTGATGACCGCCGGCCGGCAGGTGGAGGAGTCGCTGCTGGAGCACTGCCCGCAGATGGGGCGCCAGGCCGCGAGGCGAAAAGTGCTGGAGCTGTTCGGCCGGGTGCGCATGCCCGACGCGGAGAGCCGCTACAGGGCGTATCCCCACGAGCTGTCGGGCGGCATGCGCCAGCGGGTGATGATCGCCATGGCGCTCTCGTGCGACCCGGAGCTGCTGATCGCGGACGAGCCGACCACCGCGCTGGACGTGACCATACAGGGCCAGATTCTCCTGCTTTTGAAGGAGCTGCGCGGCGCCGCGGACCTGTCCGTCATATTCATCACCCATGACTTGGGGGTGGTGGCCGGGATATGCGACAGGGTGCTGGTGATGTACGGGGGCCTGGTGATGGAGGAGGGGCTTACGGGAGAGCTGTTCAGCCGCCCGGCCCACCCATACACGCTCGGGCTGCTGGCCTCGGTGCCGAGGCTGGACCAGCCCAAGGACAAAAGGCTGAGGCCGATAGCGGGCAGCCCGCCGGACATGCTGGCGCCGCCGGCGGGCTGCCCGTTTTTCCCTAGGTGCGAGTGGGCGCGCAACGTCTGCATCGACGGCCGGCCGGAGTGCGCGCGGCTGTCGCCCACGCACAAAAGCATGTGCTGGCTGCTGCAGCCGGACGCGCCGGGCGAGGGCAATCCTTTCAGAAAGGCGGGGGGCGCCTATGCGGGCTGATGCGGCTGCTAGGAATGGCGGGCCGGCGCGGGCTGATGCGGCTGCTCGGAGCGGCGGGCCTATGCGGGCTGATGCGGCTGTCAGGGACGGCGGCGGGCCAACGCGGGACGGCGGGAACGCGCGGGCCGGCGACGGGCCGGCCATGGGCGACGGGCCGGCCATGCTGGAGGTGCGCGGCCTCCGGCAGCATTTCCCCGTCAGGAAGGACGGGAAGAAGCGGTTTTTGAAAGCGGTGGACGGCGTCGATCTGGAGGTGCGCGCGGGGGAGACTTTTGGCCTTGTGGGCGAGTCCGGCTGCGGGAAGTCCACGCTGGCCCGCAGCGTGATACGCATCTACGAGCCCACCGGCGGGCAGGTGCTCGTGGACGGCGAGGACATCACGCACAAGCCCCAAAAGCAGCTGCGCCCGTTGCGCAAAAAAATGCAGATGATCTTTCAGGATCCCTATTCCTCGCTGAATTCGCGCATGTCGGTGCGGGACATCCTGATGGAGCCGCTGATTGCCAGCCATGTGGGCGAGAGCGCCGCCCAGCGCGAGGAGATGGCGATGCGCGCCCTGGCGCGCGTGGGGCTGATGGCCGACGCCGCCGGCCGCTATCCCCACGAGTTTTCCGGCGGCCAGCGCCAGCGGGTGGGCATCGCCCGCGCGCTCATCACCCGGCCCAAGCTGGTCATATGCGACGAGGCCATCTCGGCGCTGGACGTGTCCATCCAGGCTCAGGTGGTGAACCTGCTGGGCGAATTTCAGCGGGAGCTGGGCCTCGCCTACCTGTTCATCGCCCACGATCTCTCCATGGTGCGGTACGTTTCCCACCGCGTGGGGGTGATGTACCTGGGCCGGATGGCGGAGGTGTGCGGCAGCGAGGAGATTTACGCGAACCCGCTGCACCCGTACACGCAGGCGCTGCTGGAATCCATACCCATACCCGACCCGGCCGTTGCGGCGGGGGCGCGGGCGGCGCGGCTTGAGGGCGAGGTGCCCAGCCCGATAGACCCGCCCGCCGGCTGCCATTTTCACCCGCGCTGCCCCAAAGCGATGTCGGTCTGCCGGCAGGAGGAGCCGGCGATGAGGGAGATGGGCGGGGATCACTGCGTCCGCTGCCATCTGTACGGCTGAGCGCCGCCCCCTTGCTATGCTGACGAGCATTTGAATTTTCCATTGACGCGAGTCAGCAATACTCGTCTCCTCTGTCCGACCGCAAATTGCGGTCGGAATCCCCCAACTGAGCGTCGGAATCCCCAATCGAACACGAGCATAAAATTGCTGTTCAATTTTTCAATTTCATTGTATAATGTCCGAGTACGATGCCCGAACGCAATGCCCAAGCATGATGCCCAAGCATGATGCTCAGGCGTGGCGCCTAGGCGTGATGCCCGGCGGGCATTGAAAAAAGCGGCTATGGATAGCGCATGGCCAAAAAACAAGGAGGAACCACGATGAAAAAACTTGGCCGACCATTGCTGGCCCTGTGCCTGGCCGCCGCCCTGCTGGCAGGCTGCAGCGCCGGCGGAGGCTCAGGCGCCGCGACTTCCGGCGCCGCCACAACTGGCGCCGCCGAAAGCGCCGGCGCCGCGGCTGCCGAAAACTCCGGCGGAGCGGACGCCGCCGCCGATGCTACTGCCGCCACTGCCGCCGCCGCTGGCGGCGAGGCGGAGCAGAAGCTGACATTCGCCGTGCTGGACGACCCGGACAGCATGGATCCGGGCTACACCGCCAACACCTTTGCCGGGCCGCTGTTCTTCACCGCCTACGAGGGGCTCGTGCGGTACGACACCGAGAACAACATGGTGCCGGGCAACGCGGAGAGCTGGGATGTCAGCGACGACGGCCTCACATACACCTTCCGTCTCAGGGACGGGCTGAAGTGGTCCGACGGCAGCGATTTGACCGCCGCCGACTACGAGTTCGCGTGGAAGCGCCTTCTGAACCGTGACTTTGCCGCCGCCAACGCCTACATGGTGTACAGCTACATCCAAAACGGCAAGGCCGCCTACGACGGCGAGGCGGGCATGGACGAGGTGGGGATCAGGGCGTTGGGCGACGCCACCCTTGAGGTGACGCTGGAGGCCCCCTGCTCGTTCTTCCTGTCGCTGCTCGCCACCTGGACATACATGCCCGTGTGCCGGGCCGTGGTGGAAGGCAACGAGAACTGGCACCGCGACGTCGGCAACTACGTGTCGAACGGGCCGTTCCGCCTCGTGGACTACAAGATGGGCGAGGGCATGTACCTCGCGAAGAACGAGAACTACTGGAACGCGGCCGGCGTGAAGCTGGAGACGCTGAGCTTCAAGATCATGCAGGACGTGTCCACCGCCCTGGCGGCCTACGAGACGGGCGAGCTGGACGGCATGCTCAGGGTGCCGAGCGCCGACGTGCCCAGCCTGCGCGCCAGGGACGACTTTCATTCCATGCCCCAGTTCGGCAACACCTACTGGCTCGTGAACACCACGAGCGGGCCGCTGGCCGACGCGCGCGTGCGCAAGGCCCTGGCGCTCGCCATCGACCGCACCGCCCTGATCGAGGACGCCCTGCAGGCCACTTACGACTCGGTGCTGGGCCATGTGCCCCAGGGCTACGTCCAGTCCGACGGGCAGGACTTCCGCGTGGCAGGCGGCGACTACGGCCTGTCGCCCACCGCGAACATCGACGAGGCCAAGCGCCTGCTGGCCGAGGCCGGCTACGAGGACCTGTCCGCGTTTCCCACCCTGCGCCTGGGCTACTACACGAACGAGGCCGCCAAGACGGTGGCCGAAACCCTGCAGCAGATGTACAAGCAGAATCTGGGCATCGAGATGGACATAGTGAGCGCCGAGTGGGCCGTTTTCTACGACCAGGTGGTGCAGCTGGACTACGACATCTGCGCGATGGGCGACCTGGGCACCTACCTGCACCCGATGGCCTTCCTGTCCACGTTCGCGGGGGACAGCCCGCCGCTGGAAACCGGCTGGCGCAACGCCGAATACGACCGGCTGCTGAACGACGCGCTGAAGGAAACCGATCCGGCCAAAAACGAGGCGCTGATGCACCAGGCCGAGGATCTGTTCATGAACGACTTCCCCATCATCCCGCTCTACAGCGGCACCCAGTCCATGATGATGGGCAACCACGTGCGGAACTGGTACTACTCGCCGGTGGGGGTGTTCGTGTTCGACAGGATCGAGATCGCGGCGAAGTAGCGCCGGCGCCGAAATCAATCGGGGCGCAGCCCACATTAGAAATTTATACTCGTGTTCGATTGGAAATTCCGACCGCAATTTGCGGTCGGACAGAGGAAACGAGTATTACTGACTCGCGTTTATGGTACATTCAAATGCTCGTCAGTATAAGTGCGCCCAATGGAGGGATTGTCATATGCCAACAGATATGCCAACAGATATGCCGACAGATATGCCGACAGATATGCCGACAGATATGCCGACAGTCGAAATTAGCATTTCATGCAGCCGCCCCTCGGCGGAGGAGGCGAGGGGGCTTTCGGCCAAGTACTCGCTCAAGGCGCTGACGGGCAGGCAGAAAAAGCGGCGCGCGCTGGCGCTTTTGAAAAAGCTGGGCTTTTCGGCCCTGTTTTGCGCAATCGGGGTTGCCGCCCTTCTGTGGAAAAATTCATTCGACGCCGGCTACGAGGGCGGGTGGTTTGTCCTCTCGTGGGGCCTGCTCATGATTGGATTCGCCGCGGGCGCGCTTTACCTGCTGTCTTTTCTGCTCGCCCTTTTGCCGCAGGGCGCGGCCGCTTATGGGGACCCCAAGAAGCTTGCGGAATATGTGCTCGGGAAAATGCTGGAGGGCTTCGGCCTTGACGGCGACGGCAGGGCCTCCCTGGCGGAGGAGTTCGCCCGCGCGCTGCCGTCGGATTCGCGGGTCACGGAACAGGAGATTTTGAAATTCGTGAGCCTGAACGACGGCCGAAGCGAGCGCGTATGGGGCCGTTTGCAGCCGTTCAAGGACAAGGGCTGGATTATTTATTGCCTGCCGAAAGTGACGGTGGGCGAGCCGAAAGAGATCTTCACGGATGTCTGCGAGATCGCCGCCACGGCGTCCGGCGATTACAACGGCAGCCTCAGAACGAACAAAATCGGGCTGACGGGCGCCAAGTCCGTCGTTGAAAAGAAGGTGCTCCTGCGCGCCGAGCTGAAGGCCAGTTTTGTCTTTGTCAAATCCGGCGGCAGATGGTTTAACTATGACTATTCGCCCAAAGTGGAAGGAGGCTCGGTCGGAGCAATAATAGAGTAGTCTTGAGCGGCGGGCGTCAGTCCGGTGCCTTTGCGCCCCGCCGGTGCCTCTGCGCCCCGCCAGATCGGGCGGGCCGATCGCATCGCCGGGCGGGCTGGGCCGGGCCGGGGCGTCAGTCCGGCGTGTAGCCTTTGCCCGTGTCTACGAGTATCGCGCCGTCCGAGCTTCTCCACTCCACGCCAAAATCCAGCGCCCGGCCCACGTCGCGCAGCTTGAAGTAGTTCGCGCCGTCGATGTTGTATGCCGCGAGCGGGGCCGCGACGCCGTCTATGAGCACGCCCGCCGCCGTCGGCGCGGGCGTTTTCGGCGCGGCGCCGGCCGCGGACATCTCGCCGCCCGCCGGCGTGTAGCTTTTGCCGCGCGTCACGCTGATCGTGTCGCTCGCGGCGTCCCACGACACGTCGAACCGCTTTTGCGTGCCGGACAGCGCGAAGGCCAGGTCGCGCAGCTTGAAATAGTTCGAGCCGTCTATGTTGTACGCGCCGAACGGGGTCGGCTTGCCGTTGACCAGAACCCTGGACGCCGTGGGCGTCGCCAGCTTGCCCGCCGCGCCGGCCGGGGCGGCGCTGTCCGCGGCCGTCATGGCGGCGGCGCTGGAGTCGGCGCCGCGCTGCAGGGCCGCCATGGCCGCCTCCGCGCCGGCCTCGCGCAGCCGCGTCGCGTCCGCGCCGAGTTGCGCGGCGGCGACGCTGGAGTTGGGGGCTGGCGGCTCGCCGCCCGGCCACAGCGCCGGCAGCTCTGCCAGCGCCGCCGTGCGCGCGGGCGCCGGCTCGGAATACTCCGGCGGCCTGCCGTATATGTACGACTCGGACATGTATTCGAGCGTCATGTCAAAGTAGCGCAGCGATTCCTCCGTCACGGCCGTTCCCCTGCTGTACATGCCGGACGAGGCGAAGAAGCGGTTCGCGCTCTCCCACGTGGAGTCCATGAGCACCCACCGCCCGCCGATGTGCGCCTCCGTCCAGGAGTGTTCGCCGCTCGCGGTCATCCCGACCGTGGAGCGCGCCTGTATCCCGGCGGCGTTCAGCAGGGCCTGCGTTATGTTCGCGTAGCCGTAGCACACGGCGGCCCTGTCCCTGAACACGGCCGCCGGCGACTGCGAGTGGGGCGCCGGTTCGAGCTTTTCCTCGATGTCGTAGTAGATGTTGTTCGCGACCCACATGTTTATGAGTTTCGCCGCGTGGTAGCTGTCGCGCGCGGGCGCCGTTATCTCGGCGGCCTTCGCGCTGATGGCGCCGCTGTACGCCTGATAGTCCAGGTGCTCCCCCTCGGAGGGCGCGGCGTAGCTTCCGGCGGCCGCCTTGTTGGCGGCGTATGCCGAGGACATGGCCAAAGAGAGCCTGCCGCCCTCGACGGCGGCATTTTGCGCGATCGTGCCGTAGTACGTCCCGGCCTCCCCGCCGATCGCGCCATACGTCAGATAGTACTGGCCGTCCGGCAGGCCGCCGACCGAGAAAGTCGCGGCGCCGCCCGCCACTTTGGCCTCGTATGCCCTCTCCAGCGGGGCTGCGGCCCGCGCGGCGCCGGCGTTGCGAATCGTCAGCCTTATGCTCGCGATGGCCCCGACGTCGCTCCGCCTTGATGCGATCGCCGCGATCTGCTCCAAGGCGCCGGAAAACGTGATGTCCGTGCCATCGATCTCTATCCTGTAGGCCCTGTCGGGGTCGTGCGTCTGCTGGTAAGCGGCCGTCGTCGAGGCCGCAGTCGAGGCTGCCGCAGAGGCTGCGGCCGAAGCGCTGGGCGAGGCGCCGGCCAGGCGCGCGCCTGCGGGCGCGGCGGGCCGTCCGGCGGGCGAGCACAGCCACATAGCCGCGCAGGCGGCCAGAATCGCCGCAACGGCCTTCAGCCGCCGCGCGCCGCGCCCAGCCCGCGCCCTGCCCATCTGCCCGCCGCGCGCCGCCCGCGCCCAGCCACGCCGCGCGCCGCGCGCCGCGCCATTCGCGCCTGCTGATTCTGCCGCGCTCGCCGAAGCCGCCGCGCCATTCGCCCCTGCTGTGGCCGTTGCGCCCGCCGCGCTGTTCGCGCTGTCCACGCTATCTGTCATAGTTGCTATCTCCGGCCCCTCCACTATCTTCGGCATCTTCGCCCTCTCTATTTTGTCTGGCTTTCCCATGTCTTTTGTACCGTCTGGTTCTGCCCGCATCTGGCGGCGAAAGTAAAGCTTGACCTCTGCCGCCGCCGCAGGTATAATATGAGCAAAGAATTGCCGCTTCGTTGATGGCGGCCTATTCCACTTTTATATTATATGGAGCAAAAGCCGTCAATCGTTAAGATTTGGCGGCTTTTGCTTTTTTACCGCTTTATGTTTTGCGCGGCGAAAATAAAGCTTGACCTCCGCTGCAGCCGCAGGTATAATATGAGCAAAGGATTGCCGCTTTGCCTATGGCGGCCTATTCCAAGTTAATATATTGGTTCAAAGCCGTCAATCGTCAAGATTTGGCGGCTTTTGCTTTTTACTGCGGCCCTCAAGCCAGCTGATCAACCCGATTGCTGTTGACACAGCCTGGAGAAAACACGCGGCAGCTGCAAATATAACAGCCATAGCATCACCTCCTATCAAGCGAAAATCATTGATAGAGCGGTGGAATAGCCCGCCAAACGACAACCCTTTGCACCAATACTATATGACGTTTTTCGCTTTTAGTCAACTGTGCGCCGCGCGCTCCCGACGGCCGGGCTTTCGCGAGCTTTCCGGTCGCTACTGTTCGCCCCCTAGCTTGGCCAATCGCGGGCGATGGCATAAAGCGCTTATACTCGTGTTCGATTGGGATTCCGACCGCAATTTGCGGTCGGACAGAGGAAACGAGTATTACTGACTCGCGTTAATGGAAAATTCAAATGCTCGTCAGTATAGCTTTTACCGCTTCTTTCCGCTCAGCCCGATTAGCATTGCGCGCTCAGCCAGCGGATATCCTGCCCGGCGCTCCATTCGTAGAACTTGATGCCGGGCGCGTCCAGGTTCTCTTTGTCCAGCGACGCCGCCTGCACGCGGCGGTTGTCATATGTATGGAAGTAATAGGTTCTGCTCTGCGCCGCCATGGCGCATGTGTACATCGTGTACCCCGCCTCGGCTTCCTGGGCGCCGACGCGCACTCGCGGCACGCTGACCGCGCCAAGCACGTGAAACGCGGCGGCGACGCCCTCCTGCTCGGTTTGCGGCTGTTTCAGGAAGCGCTTGAGATAGGCGGTGCGCACAAACCGCGAGACGGAGGTGTAATCGCCCGGCAGCCCCCATAAAACCGTGTTCGGGCTTATCGGCTGCAGGACGCGGTTTTCCATCCCGATGGGCTCGCAGGGCTTGCGGCCGACTGCAAGATAGTTGCGCAGGTTGGTTTCCTGCCAGGGGTAGCCCGGCGCGTTGGCAAGCACGCCGACCGTGTCGCGGTAAATGTTCAGCCCGCCGGCGTCCGGCTCCACGACCATCGCCTCGCCGGACGGGTCGGAGAACATGAAGTGCAGCGGCGGCGCGACGCCGAGCACGGGCGAAGCGTCCGCGACGAGGGACGCCCGGTCCCGGAACAGCTCCTCCGCCTCCGCGAGATCGCGGCACGACGCCAGCGCGTATTGCAGCGCCATGGAGGGGCTGAGCGGCATTTTGCCGTCGGCGGGCCCTTCATAGCGCGCGAAATTGGGGTAGTAAAATATTGCGCCGCACAGGCCGAACTCGTTGACGCCGTCGAGCGTCAGCGCGCGGCCGCCCGCCATTACGCCCATGGCAATCTGCGCGTATGGCGACGCGACCGGCTTTGTCGCCGCGTCTGCCGGGAAAATCGGCCATCCGCGGGGAATGACCATCAGCCGGGCGCCGGGGTTTTGGTCAAAATCCATGGTGCGGGCCAGAAAGTGCCGCCCGTCGGCAGTGCGAAGCGTAAACCCGCTGCAGGGCATGGGATGTCCCCCCTCTTTTGCGCGCTCAATTTGCGCGCCTATTTGAGCTCGATTCGCGCGCTCTCTACGCGCTCTATTCTGCTTGCTCCATATTGCGCTTCTTACCAGAATATATTAAAATAAAAACGAAATAAAGTCAAAGACGAAACTTCGCCGTTCGCCGTTCGCCGTTCGCCGTTTGCGGCGGCTCGTTGCGTCGTTGCGTTCATTGCGGGAGGGAAGTTCATGCAAAGCTCTATGCGGATCGAAAACGTGGAAGCCAAGCTGTATCGCGCGCCGCTGCGCGCGCCTTTTAAAATCGCGCTGGGCGAGACTGACCACATCGAAACGATTATTGTGCGCGTCACGGTCGAGGGCGGGCTCGCCGGCTTCGGGGAGGCCTCGGCCTATGCGCCTGTCACCGGCGAGGACAGCGAGGGCGCGCTGGCGTTTCTGCGCAAGGCCGCTTCGGCCCTTGTCGGGCGCGACGCGGCCGGCGTCGCCGGGATCCACGCGGCGATGGACGCCATCAGCGTCGGCCGCCCCGCCGCGAAGGCCGGCGTTGACATTGCGGTATATGACATTTTGGCGAAGCGGGCGCAGCTTCCGCTCTATCGCTTCCTGGGAGGGACGGACCCCTGCGTGCGCACGGACATGACGGTCGGCCTCGCCGATACCGCCGTTATGGCCGAGCGCGCCGCGCTCCGCGCCCGCGAAGGCTTCCGCACGCTCAAGATCAAAGCGGGGATAGACCCCGCGCAAGACGTGGAGCATTTGCTCGCCATACGCGAAGCCGTCGGCCCCGAGACGGAGCTCAGGATAGACGCCAATCAAGGGTGGGACGCCAAGAGCGCCCTCTGGGTGCTGGAGCGGCTGGAGGGCGTGGGCATTGCCGAGGTGGAGCAGCCCTTGCCGCATTGGGATCTTGCGGGGATGCGCTTTTTGCGGGAGCGCATCGGCCAGCAGCTGATGCTGGACGAAAGCGTCCACACGCCGCATGACGCGATGAGGGCCGCGATGGCGGGCGCGGGGGACATGATCAACATCAAGCTCATGAAAAGCGGCGGCCTGCACCCCGCGCTGAAAATAAACGCGATCGCGGAAGCCGCGGGGATGGCCTGCATGGCGGGCTGCATGTCGGAAACCCGCGTGTCCATCTCGGCGGGCGCCCACATGGCCGCCGCGTTGCCGAACGTCGTTCTGGCGGATTTGGACAGCTGGATGGAGATCGCCGATGACGGCTGCGCGCAGGGCGGCTTCACGCGGGAAGGCGATCGGCTGACGCTTGCCGACGCTCCCGGCCTGGGCGTGACAGTGGACTTCGACGCGCTGTAGCGCTATAGGCCGCCCGCCTGCCCCTTGCTCCGGCGCCGCTTTCCCGCCCGCCTCGCCGGGGCCGCCCGGCTGGGCGCGCCCCGTCTCACGGATCCGCCTCGGCGAGCGCCTTGGCGTCGGCGAGGGCCCGCGCGAACGCTTCGGGCTGGTCGAAGATTACGTTGTGGCTGGCGTCGGCGATGACGCGCAGCAACTTTTTGGGCGCCCTGATTTGCTCGAAATACTCGGCGGACAGAGGGCAGGCCGTGTCGTAGTCGCGCTCCCCCGTAATGTAGCATACCGGAACCGCGTAATCCGCGCTGTAGTCCAGAATTTCAAAATCGTTCAAAAAGGAAACGAGCTCCTTGTCGCGCTCGCGGGCTTTCGCGGAAAAATACGCGAAGTCCGAGAATTTGAACACGGGGCTGCCTATGTACATGATCCGGATGAATCGCCAGTCCAGTTTTATTGACATCCCATATTTGCCCAGCAGCCGCTTGAGCGCGTACATCTTGCGAAGCACGGCTTTGGCGCCGGGATCGAACGGCTGCTCGGGATAGTTCCCGATGGCCTGCAGCCGTTCCCGGTCCTTCCGGCTCCCGGAGGCTTCCACGACTTCTTTCATCTTGGCGTATGCCGCAGCCTCGTTTCGGTAACAGTTGCAGTACTGCCCCGCCGCGATGTACATCTTCACGTCCTCGGGGCGCTCCAGCGCGTAGATGCTGCACAGCACGCTCCCCCAGGAGATCCCGAGCAAGTAGACCTGGCTCGCGCGATATGCCTGCTTGAGGTGCCCGATGATCAGGCGCATGTCGTCCAAAATATCCCGCGCGGTGATGGGATACGCCGGGGGCCGCCTGTTGGCGGCGAGCGTCTTGCCGCAGCCGCGCTGGTCCCATGAGACGAGATGGAACAGATCCCCCCACCATTCGCGGAGCTTGTACCCGGCGTTGGAGTCCGGGAAGCCGGGGCCGCCGTGGACAATGAGCATGACGGGCGCGCCGGCGTCGCCGGAGCGGTGGTGCAGGAGGTACTGGCGAACCGCGTTCGCCTCAAAATATTCCACGGTGTATTGCGGCTTGCGCATAAAATCCCCTCTTTTCGCATGGCGTGAATCAATTAATCAATCAATCAATCAATTAATCAATCAATCAATCAATCAATCAATTAATCGGGCGATGGCATAATTATACTGGATGCTGGCATCCCGCAGCCCGCCCAAATGGTTTGAGCGGAATATAAACTGGGAATAATATAAGAATAATTATACGAGCATCCCGCCGCCGGCGCAAGGGCATTTCGCAAAAAAAGCGGCCCTTGCCCTTGCCGCCGCCGCATCCGCGGCAACCGTTGCATCCGCTGCAACCGTTGCCGCCCTTGTGGCCGTGGCCGCCCTTGCCGTATGATATTATTTAAAGACACTTATGCGCAGAGGAGAAAAATCATGAGAAGTTTCACAACATTGGACTTGCAGTACGCCCACAGGTTCTATGGGTTCAAAGGCGAAGCCCAGTATTTGCACGGGCATACTGGGATACTGACAATCGAGGTCGAAGATTCCGTTAACGCCGGCGTCAATATGGTGTTCCCGTGCAATGAAATTAAGAAAACCGCATGGGAAGTTCTGCAAAACTTTGACCACGCCCTGATTTTAAGGGAAGACGATCCGCTGCTGCCTGCGATTCTTGGCGTTTACGAATCGCAAGGCATTAAGAACGGGGCGCCGACCAATAAGCAAAAAGGCCCCGCTTTCAAGACAGAGCTCGCGACGGCCTATCCGGAGTGCCGTTTGGTTGTCACGAAAGAAACGATGACCGTCGAAGGCATGATCAAGATCGTTTACGACTTGCTGAAAGACAAGCTAAACATCGCGAAAATCACCTTCACGAGCGGCGTCAATGGCGCTGTCCAGGAATATGGGAAAGAGCGCCAAAAAGAAAAAGACCGCTGCCCGCTATGCGGGATTCTGCTGAATGAAAATGGCGCGTGCCCAAAATGCGGATACAAAAAATAGCCTGTAAGTCGCTATACTGACGAGCATTTGAAATTTCCATTAACGCGAGTCAGTAATACTCGTTTCCTCTCTCCGACCGCAAATTGCGGTCGGAATTTCCAATCGAACACGAGTATAACCCGCATTTGAGCTCGCGGCGAAAAACAAGCGGCCACTTAGGGTAGGCGGCAAGCCTATCCGGAGTGGCTGCTTTTTTGTCTCGCTTTTTCCTGCTTTTTTATGTCTAGTTCTTTGCCGTTCTTTGCACCGTTCTGCAAAACGCAAAAATACAAAAATTAGTTGAAGTTTTGTGAGATTTATGCTATGCTCATACAAAATAAGCACAAAATAAATGACTAAATCGGCGTTCAAAATCAGTAACTGAGGAGGCTTTTATGGTAAAACAGCTGGGTATGCGCAAAATCATGGCGCTTGCCTTGGGGCAGCTCGGCGCGATGTTCATGCTTTCCACGCTGAGCCTGTACACGCTTCGCTTCTACGCCCCGACGGAGAGCACGGGATTGCCGCTGCTGCTGCCGATTGGGGCGATCGGCATTATACAGGGGCTGAGCGTCGCGTTTGACGCCTTGATCGACCCGTGGATCGCGTCCGTCAGCGACAATTCAAGAAACCCGAAGGGGAAGCGCGTCCCGTTCATGCGCATGGCGGCCGTGCCGGCAGGACTGTTTTGCGCGCTGATTTTTCTCGCGCCGGCAAGCGGGCAGAGCTGGGCCAACGTCGCGTGGATTCTCGCGGCGCTGCTCCTGTACTGCATGAGCCGATCTTTCTTTGACGTGAACCTGAAAGCGCTGGTGCCGGAGATCATCCCGGACACGTTCCGCCGCGTGCGCTACTTCACCACGGTCGCGATTTTCACCACGCTCGGCAGCCTGCTGATCTCCACCGCGCCCACCTTGGTCGGGATGCTGCAGGGGGGCGTGGGCGCTCTCGCGGCATGGCGGATCAGCATTCTGATTTTCCCGCTGCTCGGAGTCGCCTGCATGCTGATCTCCGCGTTTTCCATTCAGGAGACTGACTACACGCAGCCCGCGCAGGCGGGCGAGGAGAGGATCGGAATCTTCAGAAGCCTGAAAGGCACGCTTCAAAACAGGGAATTTGTCACCTTCATGCTGGGCGCCATGACTTTCGACTTTGCGATCGGCGTGTTCAACGCCACGCTGCTGTTCACCATCGACCTGCTGCTGGGCCTGCAGGCATCCATGACGACCGTGGTATTTGCGGTGCTGACCGTCGTCGCGCTCCTTCTCTACGCGCCGATCCTCCGCCTGCTGAAGCGCGTCGGGAAGCGCAAGATGATGCTGGTTTCCGTCGCGACGTGCGCGTTTATCTTTCTGCTGGTGTTCTTCCACGGGCCGGTCAGCAATTTGCTGGGCGCCGGAACGGTCGCGGAGGGCGGCATGTGGGCGGGGATGGCGGGCGAGGGCGCGCAGGTCGGCAGCATCGCGCTGCTGCTGATCATGGGCGCGCTGTTCGCCTATCCGCAGGCCGTCGGCTCGACGGTCGGCTCTTCCATGTACGCCGACATCGCCCAGTACGATCATGTCATTTCCGGCAAAAACCGCACCGGCATGTTCATGGCGGTCGCGAGCATCATCGGCGTCCTGCCGAGCACGATCGTTCCAGCCGTGGTGGGGCTTGTGATCTATGTCGGAAGCACGAACAGCATGCCGACGGCGCAGGGGGTGAGGATTACCGCGCTTGTGTCCATAGCTTTTGCCGCCGTCGCCTTCTGTTTTTACTGGAGGTACAACGAGCGGAAGATTTTCGGCGTCATTGCGCCGCAGGGCGCCGCCGGGGGCGG
>JAISFK010000266.1 GCA_031263625.1 Clostridiales bacterium | reverse complement strand
GGGCAAGCCGCTCAGCCTGGGCGACATGCTGGAAAAGCTGCGCCGCTACCTGTGAGCGCGGGCGCGCCGCTTTTCGACCCACGCGCTGTAGCCCGCGACGGACGCCACGATCACGACGCCGCCCGCCAGCGCGTATGGGCCGGGCACCTCGCCCGTGGCCAGCGCGACCCAGACGGGGTTCAGCACGGGCTCTATGGCGGTGATCAGGCAGGCGAGGAGCGCGGGCGTTTTCTTGATGCCGATGGAAAAAAACACGTAGGCCAACCCCACCTGGACCAGCCCTAAAAAGGCTATGGCCCCCCAAGCGGCAGGATCGGTGGAAACTTCAAAGGGCGCGAACGGCAGCCCAATGGCGGCCGCGATGAAAAAACCCAGCATCAGCGACTGCTCCGGATCCGCGTCGGGCCGCGCGTTGCACACAAACACGCCGGCAAAGGCCAGGCCGGCGGCAAGCGCCAGAAGGTTGCCCAGCGCGCCGCCGGGCTCCAGCTTGTCAGCGAAGAAAAACAATATGCCCGCCAGCGTCGCCGCCACGGCGGCAATCTCGCCGAGCTTAGGCTTGATCCGGTAAAAAAGCAGCTGGAGCAATATGATAAAAACAGGCGCGGAAAACTGCAGCACGATCGCCGCCGCGGCAGTCGTCAGCTTGTTGGCGAATACAAAAAGGATGGTCGTGCCGGCCAGACATATGGCGGCCAGCACGTTTCCGGGGGTGATATTCACTCTCGCGCTTCTGCGATAGGCGGCAAACACCGCTGCGGCGAGCAGCGCGCGCAGGCCAATGATGCTCATTGCGCCCCACGGCACATATTTGATGCAGAGCCCGCCAAAGCTCCAGCATATGGCGGCGGCCATCATGCAGAGCGGCCCCTTGCGATTGGGCGAAAGCATAAAAAACAATCACTTCTCTCATAGTCTTTGCCGGCAGAAACCGGCAGCGCGCCGGCAGGCGCTATACTGACGAGCGTTTGAATTTCCCACTAACGCGAGTCAGTAATACTCGTTTCCGGTCGTTTCCTCTGTCCGACCGCAAATTGCGGTCGGAATTTCCAATCGAACACGAGTATAATCCACCTAGCCGCCACCGCCGGGGAGGCCGCCCTCGGCGCGGAGATCGCCCCCGCCGGGGAGGGCGCTTTCGCCGGGCTCGCCCTCCAGCTGCGCGATCACGTAGTTGGGCAGCGCGAAGCAGCCCCTGTGCAGGGCGGTGTTGTAGTAGCGCGTCCGCAGGCCCAGCCGCTCCCATTCGGCGGCCCGGAGGCCATCCACCGGGTCGATGCCCTTCGACGCGAAGCCGAACAGCCAGTGCCCGGACGGGTACGTGGGTATGTGCGCCTGGTACACCCTGCACACGGGGAATATGCCGCCGAGGATCTTGTGCGCGCGGCGCATGGGCTCGGCGTATTCGCGGTAGTACACGCTCTCGTGCTGGTTCGCCAGGATGCCGCGGTCCGTCAGCGCGTTGCAGCAGTTGCCGTAAAACTCCTTTGTGAACAGCCCCTCGCCGGGGCCGAACGGATCCGTCGAGTCCACGACGATCAGGTCGTACTCGTTCTGCTTGGCGCGGATGAATTTCAGGCCGTCCTCGTAATAAATCGTGACGCGCTCGTCGTCCAGGCTGCAGGCGACGCCGGGAAAGAAGCGCTTGCACACGGACACGACCTCGCGGTCTATCTCGACCATGTCGATCCGCTCCAGCGACGGGTAGCGCGCGAGCTCGCGCACCGTGCCACCGTCGCCCGCGCCGATCACAAGCGCCGTCCTGGCGGAGAGGCTCGCCGCCATCGGGACGTGCGCGATCATCTCGTGGTAGATGAACTCGTCCTTTTCCGTGATCATCAGATAGCCGTCCAGCGTGAGGAAATTGCCGAACTCCGTCGATCTGTACACGCAGATTCTCTGAAACTCGCTCTGCCCGCAGTAAAGCTGGCGCTCCACGCGCAGCGAGAACCGCGCGTCGTCCGAGTGCTGCTCCGTATACCACAGTTCCATATCGCCATGCCGCCCTTCCGCTTCGCGTTGCCGCCGCTTCGTACCTCGCCTCGTCCTTCCGATCCGCGCTGCCGCCTTGTCCCCCGCCCTGTCTTTGCAATTCGCGCCGCCGCCCTGTGCTGCCGCTAGTGCCGCCGCTTTGCGCGGCCCGCGCTTAGCGCCGCCGCCCCGTGTTGCCGCCTGTGCCGCCGCCTCGCCCTCTGGCCGCGCCCCTCGGCCCCCGGAGGCCGCCGCGCCTCACGCGATCACCTGTATATTGTTCAGCTCCATGTCCTGCGTCCCCGTGAGGAAGCAGCCCTTCGCCTTCGCGTACTGGATGTACTGGATGATTTCGCCCGTCAGGCGCTCGCCGGGCGCCAGAATGGGTATGCCCGGAGGGTAGCACATGACAAATTCCGCCGACACGCGCCCTGCGCCGGCGGCTATCGGCACCGAGGAGCGCTCGCTGTAAAACGCCTGCTGCGGCGGCATCTCGACGGTCGGCGGGATGTACTCGTGATCGAACATGCCTGCCTTGTCCCGCGCGTGCAGGCGCTTGATCTCGGACAGCGCGGACACGAGCCGCTCAATCTCTAGCTCGCGGTCGCCCGCGGATATGATGGCGAGGAAATTCCCGATGTCCCCGAACTCTATCTGTATGCCGTACTCGTCCCTCAGCTTGTCGTACACCTCTATGCCGGCGAGCCCGATGTCGCGCGTGTGCACGGACAGCTTCGTCGCGTCGAAGTCGAACACGTCGCCGCCGTTGGCCAGCTCGCGCGAGAACGCCCTGTATCCGCCCAGCTTGTTTATCTCCGCGCGCGCGTACTCGGCCAGGCGCAGCGCCTGCGCCACGTAGGCGCCGCCGCTGAGGCTCAGGTTGCGCCGCGCGATGTCCAGCGAGGCCATGAGCAGGTACGACGCGCTGGTCGTCTGCGACAGGTTGACGATCTGCCTGACGTAGGCCGAGCGCGCGCTTTCGCCGCAGAGCAGGAACGAGCTCTGCGTCAGCGAGCCGCCCGTCTTGTGCATGCTGACGGCGGCCATGTCGGCGCCCGCCGTCATGGCGGGCAGCGGCAGCCGCAGCGGGTTCGGGTCAGCCGAGCCGGCCGCGTGGGCGCCAGAAGCGGTCGCGCCAGCGGCAGCCGCGCCCGAAGCGACTGCGCCCGCGCTCGCGCCAGCGCCAGCCTGCCCTGCGGCGCCGGGAGCAACCGAGCCGGCTGCGGCGGCGCCCGGCCGGCCCGCGAAATAGAAGTGCGCCCCGTGCGCCTCGTCAACGAGGGCCAGCATGCCGCGCGAATGCGCCAGCCCGACGATCGCGCGGAGGTCGGAGCACACGCCGTAGTACGTGGGGTTGTTGACGAGCACGGCCTTCGCGTCCGGGTGCGCGTCCATCGCCGCCGCCACGTCGCGCGCGGACATGCCCAGCGAGATGCCCAGCTCGCTGTTGACGCCGGGATTCACGTAGACCGGGACGGCGCCGCAGATTACGAGGGCGTTTATGGCGCTGCGGTGCACGTTTCGCGGCATGATGATCCTGTCGCCACTTTTGCAGGCCGACATGATCATGGCCTGAACCGCGGCCGTGGTGCCGTTTACCATGAAAAATGCGTCTTTCGCGCCGAACGCCTCCGCCGCTAGGCGCTCCGCGTCGCGGATCACCGAAACCGGGTGCGAGAGGTTGTCCAGCGGCCTCATGGAGTTGACGTCCATTTCGAGGCAGCTCTTGCCGAGAAAGTCGGTCAGATCCTTGTTCCAGCGCCCGCCCTTGTGACCGGGCACGTCAAACTTGACGACGCGGTTGGCCTTGAACCTGAGCAGGGCCTCGTAAAGCGGCGCGCTGCGCTGCGACAGCGCGCCGCCGTGCGGCTCGGCCGATGCATCACCTATTTGGCCGTCGCGCAGACTACGCGGCTCCCCCTCGCGCTGGCCGCCCGGTGCGCCGCCGTGCGCATTGCCCGACTGGCTGGCTGGCGCACTGTCATACGCACTGCCTGATTCGCTGGCTGTCGCGCTGTCATGCCCACCGCCTGTTTGGCCGTCTGGCGAGCCTGTTGGCTGGATGGTTGTCGCAACGCCGTGCGGATCGCCCCGCGAATTGCCCGTTTGGCCGCCCGTTTGGCCGCCCGGCGCGCCTCCGGCATTGCCTATATTTTCGCCAATGCCGCCAGCGCTGCCGATATCGCCGGCGATTATGTCTTTTCGCGCCGCGCCGCCGCGCGCGCCGCCAGCGTTGTCCATCGCGCCCGAATCCCCGTTTCCCCGATTTTTATGCTCGCCCGCCCTTAATATATGTTCACCCCGCTGAATATCTCTATCATTTCCCTGCGCAGGCTGTCCGAGATCGTCAGGCGCTGCTTGGGCGGCAGCTCGTAAACGTCTTTGTTGAACAGGTAATTTTGAAGCTCGATCTCCTTTATGAGCAGCTTCGTGTGAAATATGTTCGACTGGTACACATTGACGTCGATGGCGTCATAGCGCGTCAGCGTCCTGCCGTCTATGTAGTCCTGAATCGACGTGATGTCGTGGTCGATGTAGAACTTTTTCCCCTCCACGTCCCTCGTGAACCCGCGCACGCGGTAGTCTATCGTGATGATGTCCGAGTCAAAGCTGCCGATCAGGTAGTCGAGCGCGTTAAGCGGCGATATGGCGCCGCACGTGGAAACGTCTATATCGACGCGGAACGTAGATATAGGGTAGTCGGGATGGTACTCCGGGAACGTGTGTACCGTGACATGGCTCTTGTCCAGGTGCGCGTGGGCGCCGTTGCCATGCGCGTAGAGCGCTGCGGCCGCCTTCCCCGCGCCCGCCGACCCCGCCGGCGCGCCCGCCTCGCCCATGCCCGGCTCGGCCTGCCCCGGCTCGTCCGGCAGCTTTGCCGCGCCGGCGCGAAGGCCGGGCGCGAGTATGGGGCTTCCCGCCGGAAGAAAGCCCAGGTTGCACGACTCGTCGATTTTGTTCGCGTGCAGATCTTCCTCGGTTATGAGTATGTTGACGGACGCGCCCTGCGGATCGTAGTCCTGCTTGGATATGTTCAGGACGTGCGCGCCGATCATCTCGGTGACGTCGCACAGTATCTTCGTCAGGCGCTCCGAATTGTACTGCTCGTCTATGTACGCTATGTAGTCCTTCTGCTCCCTTTCGCTCTTAGCGTAGCAAACGTCGTAAATATTAAAGCTCAGTGCCTTTGTGAGATTGTTAAAGCCATACAGCTTCAGTTTGTCGCGCACCCAAGCATCACAACCTTTCGTTTCCATAGGTTAAAGAACATCCGGCGCAAAAATTGGCCGCAGGCCGCCAGGCCCTTGCCTGGAATGGCGGCTCGCGGCGCAAAGCTTCGCATGCTGCGTCCCATGCATGTATTATACATCGGCAATCTGTCCGGCGCAATACCATGCTCAACGCCATGGCGAGAGCGGGCGCGGCCGGGTTGCAGTTCAGCAGTTCAGAATTGAGAATAATATAAAAATTTGCTAACGCCGCGCGGACGAGCGCGGCGCGGGCGCATCGCGCCCGTGAGGAACGGGGAAACCGCGCTTTCCCGTTCCGACTTGGGGTATGGGCGCAGCCCACATTGGTTTGATCAGTTATCCTTCCGGTATTCGGTGAAAAGCTCAAGGTTGTCCGCTGTAGCCGCCTGAAGCCTCGACTCTTCTTGATGTATTTGCCGTAAAATGCCAAGGATATGAGTGACATCATCCTTCGATGCTTTATAATTTGTTATATAGCGCAAATCAGCCCACCTGCTAATGTGCGGCTCGTTGCTTATCAGCTCCGCAAACCATGATCTTTCAGCGGCGTCCTTTATACCCGCAATAAGATCAGAGATATTATGAACCTTTCGCAATTCCACCTTGTTCTCAACATACACGGACTTTATAAGCTTTTCAGCGGCCTGTTGGCAATGATAGGCAGCTTGGTGTAAAAATGCCTCATCTGCGCTATTTTTCAAGGCAAACTCAGCAATTCCCAAATCAGCATTGGCCAAAGATAAAAACTGCGACTGTAGCTTACTCATTATCCCACCGCCTATCATAATATAACACGCCGTATCTATTTACATACCACAAAACGTGGCCAAACTCATCTTTGTCGCGTTCAAAGTTCGAAAGCGTATCGCAGACAATATCAACATTCTTGTTGGTATTCCAAGTATCAAGTTTCCTCGCCTCGGAAAACCCTCCGTATATTCTAAGCAGATCCTCGTCAGATATATCGCCAAGAAGCAACATGTCTAGATCAGACCATGAATAATGGTCTGGCGTGACAGCGCTGCCAAAAACCCATACCTGGTCGATTGAGGGGCCGAGATTCTCGAAGAGATATTTCAAATATATTTGCCGCCGCGGATGCACAAATCGCAAGAATGGAATATTCACATCCGCGTCTATCTTAAACTCCTTAATCACTCGCTTGCCAGAATCAAGAAGCATATCGCGCCCCCTCTGGAATAATATATCACATCTGCGGTACGCTCTACAACGGGTTGACAGTCGCCGCCTAACGCCATGGCCAGGAACCCATGGCTAAGAAGCGGCTAAGAAGCAACTAAGAATCGGAGCCGTCCTTTTCCTTTTTGACATTTTTGAGGCGCATGAGCAGCAGTGCGGCCAATAGGACGGCGGCGGCTATGATTGTCGCGTTGAAAAGCGCCGTGTAGTCAGGCGCGCCCGATTCTTTCGATAATTTTGCCGGCCGCTCGGAAATTTCGCCGATGCCGGCCTTTCCGTACCCCTCCGCGAGGACATGCTCCTTATAGCTCGCGATGTCGTATCGGGGAGGCGCCGAAATTGCGCCGTTGCCAAAGTACAGCGTGACGGGGAGGCCCGTATTTTGGAACACC
>JAISFK010000256.1 GCA_031263625.1 Clostridiales bacterium | reverse complement strand
ATGGGGACGCGGCGCATCGCGGCGGCCAGCAAAACGGCGCCGCGCCCCTGCGCCACCATGATGGCCGTCTTCGCGTTGCTGTTGAAATACAGCTGCTCGACGGCGACGCTGTCCGGCTTGTACCTGCCCAGCACCTCCGACAGCGCCTCGTGGATCTGCAGCAGCCGCTCTGGAAACGGCGTCGCGGGCTCCGTCGTTATGCTGCCGTAGCCAAGCGCCGCAAGCTTGCCGCCCTCATATTTTACAGCGCCATACCCCACTATGGCAAATCCCGGATCCACGCCAACTATGATCAATATGCCCTCCAAAACAGCCAAACGCAGGGGCGCCCGCCCATGGCAACCGCAGCGCGGCGGGCCGCGACGAGCCGCAACGAGCCGCAACAAGCCACGAGGAGCCGCGACGAACTGCAACGGGCCGCAAGGGGCCGCAACAAGCCGCGACGGGCCGCGACAGGCCGCGCCAGTCGCAGCGGTTCAGGCCGCGGCGGGCCTAAAATGTCCGCGCCGCGAAATTATCTGTTGCTTTTAAAATATCCATACCCTATAATGTACATAATATCAGCATCCCAAGTTTTTTTCAATCGCAATCGGAAGTATAAGGAGTAATAAGAAGATATAGGATACAAGGACAGGGGGGACCCGCAATGTCGAAGGAGAAAATCGTTCTGGCGTACTCAGGCGGCTTGGACACGTCCATCATCATCCCGTGGCTCAAGGAGAGCTACGGCTACGAGGTGATCGCCATGGCGGCCGACGTCGGGCAGGGCGAGGAGCTGTCGCCGCTCAGGGAGAAGGCGATCAAGACCGGCGCCAGCAAGATCTTCATCGAGGATCTGAAGGACGAGTTCGTCCGGGATTTCATATTCCCGACGCTGAAGGCCGGCGCGATGTACGAGGGCAAGTACCTGCTCGGAACGTCGTTCGCGCGTCCGCTCATCGCGAAGCGGCTCGTCGAGATCGCCAGGCAGGAGGGCGCGTCCGCAGTGGCGCACGGCGCGACCGGCAAGGGCAACGACCAGGTGCGGTTCGAGCTGACGGTGAAGGCGCTGGCGCCGGAGCTGAAGATAGTGGCCCCGTGGCGCGTCTGGGACATCCGCTCGCGCGACGACGAGATAGAGTACGCCGAGGCGCGCGGCATCGAGCTGCAGACCAAGAGGGCGGACAGCTACAGCATGGACAGGAACATCTGGCATCTGAGCCATGAGGGCCTCGAGCTGGAGGATCCCGCGAACGAGCCGGACTACAGGCGGATGCTGCAGATGATCACGCCGCCGGAGGACGCGCCGGACAGGCCGGCATACGTCGAGCTGCGGTTTGAGAAGGGCTCGCCCGTCGCCCTCAACGGCAAGGCCATGGCGCCCGTCGCCATGCTGGAGGCGCTGAACGCGATCGCCGGCGAAAACGGGGTGGGCATACTGGACATGGTCGAGAACAGGCTCGTCGGCATGAAGTCGAGGGGCGTGTACGAGACGCCGGGCGGCACCGTCCTGTACGCCGCCCACCGCGAGCTCGAGTTTCTGTGCCTGGATCGGGAAACTTTGCACTACAAGGACGCCGTGGCGCAGAGGTTCGCCGAGCTGGTCTACTACGGCCAGTGGTACACGCCGCTGCGCAAGGCCCTGTCCGCGTTCGTGGACAGCGCGCAGGAAAGCGTGACCGGCGACGTCCGGCTGAAGCTCTACAAGGGCGCGGTCAGCCCCGCGGGCTCAAAGTCCGAGTATTCGCTGTACAGCGAGGAGCTGTCCACGTTCGCGCGCGACGAGGTATACAACCAGAAGGACGCCGAGGGCTTCATAAACCTGTTCGGCCTGCCCATGAAAGTCGAGGCGCTGATGAAGCAGCGGCGCGCGGAGGGCAAGTGACGCGCGGGGCAGGGGGCATGGCCTGGGGCGCGGCGGCGAGGGCGGCCCGGCTCGCGGATGCGCGCGGAGGCAGGGGCGCGGCGGCACGATGGTTCAGGGGCGCGGCAACGCTATCGACAATGGGCGCGGCGGCGAGGGCGTCAACGGGCGCGCTCAGGGATGCGGCGGCGAGCGGCCCGGCCCGTGAAGCGGGGGGGCGCCCCGCATGAGCGAGAAACTGTGGGGCGGGCGCTTCCGGTCCGAAACCGACGCCCGCGCGAATGACTTCAACTCGTCCATAAGGTTCGACTCGCGCCTGTACAGGCAGGACATAGAGGGCAGCCTGGCGCACGCGGCGATGCTCGCCCGCTGCGGCATCATACCGGCCGCGGACGCCGACAGGATCGCCGACGCCCTCAAGGGCATACTGGCCGACATCGAGGCCGGGAGGGTCGAGTTCTCCGTCGATGCGGAGGACATCCACATGAACGTCGAAAAGCTCCTGACGGAGCGCGCCGGGGACAGCGGCAAGCGGCTGCACACCGCGAGAAGCCGCAACGACCAGGTCGCGCTCGATCTGCGCATGTACCTGAAGGAGGCCATCGACGAGATCTCGGCCATGCTCGCCGCGCTGATCGGCACCCTTCTGGACATATGCGAGCGCAACCGCTCGACGATCATGCCGGGCTACACGCACCTCCAGCGCGCGCAGCCGATCACGCTCGCGCACCACTTTCTCGCGTATGTCGAGATGTTTTTCCGCGACATCGGCCGCCTCGCGGACTGCCGCAGGCGCACCGACGCCATGCCGCTCGGCTCGGGGGCGCTGGCGGGCGTGACGTATCCCATCGACAGGCGGCGCGTCGCCGACGCCCTCGGATTCGCGGAGCTGACGCGCAACAGCCTGGACGGGGTGTCCGACAGGGACTTTGTCATCGAGCTGCTGTCCGCGCTATCGATAATCATGGTGCACCTGAGCCGGAACGCGGAGGAGCTTATCCTGTGGTCGTCCGCGGAGTTCGGCTTCGCCGAGATGGACGACGCGTACAGCACGGGCAGCAGCATCATGCCGCAAAAAAAGAACCCGGACGTGGCCGAGCTGGTGCGCGGCAAATCCGGCAGGGTGTTCGGCAGCCTGGCGGCCATGCTCGCGGTCATGAAGGGCCTGCCCCTGGCGTACAACAAGGACATGCAGGAGGACAAGGAGGCCGTGTTCGACGCGGTTGACACGGTGAAGCTCTGCCTGCCCGTCTACGCGGCCATGCTCGCCTCCACGAAGTTCAGCGCGGGCGCCATGCGCAGGGCGGCGCAGGGCGGCTTCACGAACGCGACGGACTTTGCGGACTACCTCGTGAGAAAGGGGCTGCCGTTCCGGGACGCGCACGAAATCGCCGGCAGGGCCGTGCTCTACTGCATCGGCCGCAACACGGCGCTGGAGGATCTGCCGCTTGAGCGGCTGAAGGCGTTTTCCGGCGCGGTCGGGCCCGACGTGTACGGCGCCATAGCGCTGGAAACGTGCGTGGACGCGCGGGGGACGCCCGGCGGGCCAGCAGGCGCGGCCGTCGAGGCGGCCATAGCGGACGCGAGGCGCAGGCTGGGGGCCGCGAGCGCGGGCGCAGGCGCGGACGCTGCCGGGGGGGCGAGCTCGGCGGATGCGGCGGGCGGCGCGAAGGGCGTTGCGGAGGGCGGCACTGGCGCTGGCACGAGTGCAGGCGCAGGTGCGGATGGCGGCGCTGGCGCGAGCGCCGATACGGGTGCAGGCGCGGGCACGGACGCAGGCTAGGTGCCGCAGAGCGAGCGGGCGGGCAGGCGGGCGCCGCAGCGTGGGCGGGCGTTTCGCGGGCGCGGGCGCAGGCACAGGTGCTGGCGCAGGCGAAAACCCGCCGGGCGGCTAGGTTTGGACATCGCCAAGCCAGCCGGAGCTTTCCGGGCCGCCTGACAAGCCCATCCAGCAAATCCGGCCAGCAGGGGCCAGACGAAACCCGCATTGGCGCCCAAGCGAGCGAACCCACGCCCATCCAGCAAGTCCGGCCAACAGGCCAAACGCCGCAGAGCAGACAGACAGGCAGACAGACGGGCAGACGGGCGCCGCAACATGGGCGGTCGTTTCGCGCGGGCGCGGCAAAAAGCCGGCTGAACCATGGCGCCATGCAAGCAAATGATTCAGCCGAATTTGTCTTTTTTGCCGGCCCGACGACGCCGAGCGACACCCGCTTTGGCGGGCGCCAGCGCCGGGCAGCATCATGCAACGCCAAGTCTGCCAGCGCCAACGCCAGGCCGTATCAGGCCCACGGCATTGCCCGCCCAGCGCCGCCGGCCCGGCAGCGCCCGCCAAAGGGCGCCCCGATTAGCCGACGCGCCCCGCTGGCGCCCCCGCCTGAGCGCCCTTTGGCGGTCAGTTGGCCTTGAGCTTCTTGTCGAGGGCCTTCCCGAGGCTGAACCACGAGTCCCTGAACTTGAAGCGCAGCTCCTCGTCCACCGTCCTCTCGATGATGTCGTTCAGCTCCCTGCGCATATCGTAATATTCGCTTGCGACGAACTCCGGCTTCTCTATCAGCTCCTCAAAGCGCTCGATCCAGCCCAGTATGCCGTCCGAGCCAATGAAAACCTCCTGCGGGAGCTTCTTCCGCAAATGCGCGACCACAAGCTTCACCGCCTTGCGCTTGACGTCGGCGTCCGTTATCTCTTTTTTTGCCACGGCTTTTGCCACTAAAATCACTCCTGTCTTTGCCATTATAACATAAATAACAAATACACGCAAATATCATAAAAATATATTATGAAAATTTAAATATATTTTACAGAAAAGCACTTTGGGGCTTTATACCCGCGCCTGCTCGCGAATATGCCTGCCACCGGCCTTGCGCGCCGCAGCCTTTTCGCGAGGCGCAGGTTCGCCACGCACCTTTTGACCGTGGACTCCAGCGAGGCGAGGTCAAACTGGCTTATGCCGGCGTAAATCGCGTAATAGCTGCCCCCCGTGTTTGCGGCGAGCGTCTGCCTGTTGAACTCGCCGCATATCCTGTTTGCGGCCCTGCGCGCCGCGGCCGCGCCGGTTTCTGGCATGAGGGCGAGGAACCTCATGCCCTTCCAGCGGCAGGCTATGTCTATGTCCCGCAGGCCCTCCGCGAGCACCTTGCCGGCAAGCCGCGCCGTCCTCCCGAACGGCGCCTTGCCGCCGAAATGCCGCACCTCGAAAACCGCCACGGAAAAAACGTTGCCATAGCGCCTGCTCCGCGACACCTCCGCGCCGGCGGCGTCCGCAAAGCCGCCGGCGTTCAGGATTCCGGTCACTCCGTCGTGCCTGGCGGTGTACTCCTGCAGCAGCTCCAGCGCCTTTCTGGCGTCCGCCGCCTCGCTGCCGCGCCCGGCGAATTTGTCTATGAACGGCCGGATGCTCCTGTAGCCGAGGTACACGCCCCAGCGCCCGTCCTCGAGCACGACGAGCTTCGAGGCCGTGTAGTCGCAAAAAGCGCCCTTGGCCATGTCGCGCTCGCATATTCTCACGTCGAACTCGGCGGCTTTCGCGAAGCTCTTTCGGCCCAGCTTTTTGTCGGCGTGCAGCCTGAACATTTTGACGGCGGCGCTTCTCAGCTCGACGGCGCCGCTCACCGCCGACTGCCACTCGACGAAATCGGCCTTTTTGATGTTCTTTTTGTCGTGGGCCGAAACGCAGCCATACGCCGACTCGTAGTCCCCGTCCGCTATGTGCCTGAAATAGCCGCACAGCGCCTCCGACGCGCCCCGGCAGTCGCGACGGCCCGCGGCGGCCCGCCCGAAGGCCGGGCCGCCGCCGGGCGCAGGGCCATAGCCAGACGCAGGGCCATAGCCGGACGCGGATCCGGGGCCAGCGGCGGCGCCGCGCCCGGCGGCAGGGCCGGAGGCAGCGCCAGCGCCGGCGCCCTCCCATATGTCCGTCCACGCGCCCGCGCCCGCGCTAGAGCCTGCGCCTGTGCCAGCGCCGGGGCGGCCGCGCGGGCTCGCGCCGCGCGGGCCGCCGAAGCCATAGGCGTCGCCGTCGTCCGCGCCGCCATTGCCAAAGCCGCCCGCACGGCTGCCGCCGCCCGCGCCGCCATTGCCATATTCGCGGCTCGCGCCAAAGCCCGTGCCATAGCCGCAGCCAAAGCCATTGCCTTGGCCCGCGCCAAAGCCGTAGCCCATCACCCTGCGCCACTCGACATTGTACGCCGCCCTTTTCGCGGCGTCGCCGAGCACGCCATACGCGACGTTGAGCCTCGCCATCATCTCGGCGCTGGCCGCGCCCCGGCTGACGTCGGGGTGGTATCTTTTCGACAGCCGCCTGTACGCACCGCTGATAATGTCCGGCTCGGCCCTGTAATGAACCTGCAAAATGCTATAGTAGTCTTCCCACTTGGCCATTTTACTGCTGCCAATCCATCCTTTGCATCAAAAATCCCGCCGCCCGCGCGCCCGCGCGGGGTTCCTCGCGCCGCCCGCAGCCCGCGACCGGCAACCAACGCCGCACCGCGCCGCCGCCGTCCGCGCCGGCAGTGCGCGCCGCATGCCGCCGACAGCCCGCGCCCATGGCGCTGCGGCCGATTGCCGGTTGCCGGCTGCCGAACGCAGGGCCCCCGGCAACCAACGCATTCTTCAATTATACACCGTTTCGGCTCGAAAATAAACAAAAAAGCAGCGGGGTCGCGGGCCGGCGACTACACGTCGCCTCCCGCCGCGCCCCGCCGGTCAATGGGAGTGTTTATGTGGGCTATAGGTTTAGATAGCCGCCAATGT
>JAISFK010000213.1 GCA_031263625.1 Clostridiales bacterium | reverse complement strand
CGCGGGCGTCAGGCATCCTGCGCCGCCTTTTTCAGCTGGTAGGCGACGTCGATGATCATGTCCTCCTGCCCGCCGACCATTTTGCGCCTGCCCAGCTCGACCAGTATGTCGCGCGGCTCCAAGGCGTATTTCTCCGCCGCCGAGTAGACGTGCAGCAAAAACGACGAGTACACGCCGGCGTATCCGAGCATGAGCGATCCGTTGTCCACGACCTGGGGCCGCTGCATGATCGGCTCCACGACCGCTTCGGCCAGATCCATGAGGGCGTAGAAGTCCGCGCCCGTGTCGTAGCCCAGGCGCTGCAACACGCCCGCCGCCACTTCCAGCTGCGCGTTGCCCGCGCCGGCGCCGAGGCCCCGCAGGGTGCCGTCCAGATACGACGCGCCCGCCCGCACGGCCGCCAGCGAATTGCCCATCGCCAGCCCCAGGTTGTTGTGGGCGTGGAAGCCGACGGGGATGCCGACGGCGGCCCTGACAGCCTCGACGCGCTCGGCGGCGCTCTCCGGCAGCAGGTAGCCCGCCGAGTCGGCAAGGTTCACGTAGTCGGCGCCGTAGCTCTCCATCTTGGCCGCCTCCGATGCCACCAGCGCGGGCTCGGCCATGTGCGTCATCATCAGAAAGCCGACGGCCGTCATGCCGAGGCTCTTTGCCGCGGCTATGTGCTGGGCGCCGACGTCCGCCTCCGTGACGTGCGTCGCGACGCGGACCGCCGTGGCCCCGCTGTCCTGCGCCTTCTTCAGATCCTCTATGGTCCCGATGCCGGGCAGCAGCAGCACGGCCAGCTTCGCCCGCCTGACGGCGCCTGCGGCGGCGCGGATCAGATCGAACTCGCCGCTTTTGAGGAACCCGTACGTGAAGCTTGAGCCGCCCAGCCCGTCGCCGTGCGATATCTCGATCATCGACACGCCGGCCGCGTCAAGCCCGCCGGCGATTGCGGCCGCCTGCTCCGGCGTGTAGCTGTGCCGGACGGCGTGGCTCCCGTCCCGGAGCGTCGTGTCCACGAGGGACACCCTCTTGCCGGCGGCGCCTGCGCCGCCCCCGCCGGGCGCGCTGCCTACGCCGGGCGCGCTGCCCGCGGCGCAGCTGCGGCCATTGAGGCCGTCGCAATCGTTGTGGCCGTTGCGGTCATTGCTCATCGTCAGTCGCCCCCTTCCGCCAGCATGGCTTCGGCCAGCCGCTCAGCCGCGGCAACGGCCGCGGAGTTGATTATGTCCAGGTTGCCGGAATACGGCGGCAGAAAGTCGCCCTGACCCTCCACCTGCACGATCGTCGTCACGCGGTCGCCCTCCAGGATGGGGGGCACGCGCATGTGGTAGCCCGGCACGTACTCGCGCAGCTCCCTCACGATGTCGTCGATGGATGCCTGTATCCTGTCAAATCCGGCCGAGCGGTCCTTCACCCGCACCATTATCGTGTTCGTCATCATGAGCGGCGGCTCCGCCGGGTTCAGCACGATGATCGCCTTGCCCCGGTCCGCGCCGCCGACCGTCTCGATCGCCTTGGACGTCGTTTCGGTGAACTCGTCCATGTTCGCGCGCGTGCCCGGCCCGGCGCTCTTGGACGAGATGCACGCCACGATCTCCGCGTACTCCGCGCCCGCCACCCGGCTGATCGCGTATATGATCGGAATGGTGGCCTGGCCCCCGCACGTCACCATGTTGATGTCCTGCTCCGCGCGAAGGCTGCCCAGATTCACGCTGGGCACGCAGTACGGCCCCAGCGCGGCCGGCGTCAGATCGATCGAAACGATCCCGGCCTCCTTCAGGGCTGGCCCGTTGAATTTGACGTGGGCCGCGGCGCTCGTGGCGTCGAACGCGATCCTGACGCCGTCCGCGGCCGCGACGGCCTTGACGCCTTCCGTGGACACCGGCACGCCGAGCGAAGCCGCGCGCCTGATGCCCTCCGATTCTACGATGCCCGCCATGATGCCCATTTCCAGATATTTGCTGCGCCTCACCTTGTACATCAGGTCGCTGCCGATGTTGCCGGGGCCAATTATGCCTACCTTGATCCTGCCTCTGTTGTCGCCCAACTTGCCAACCCGCCTTCCTTCCTGTTTCCTCGCCTGTTTCCTCGTTTCTTCATTATATCTATACTCGTGTTCGATTGGGATTCCGACCGCAATTTGCGGTCGGACAGATGAAACGAGTATTACTGACTCGCGTTTATGGTAAATTCAAATGCTCGTCAGTATATATCATCTATGCCGTGCCTCGCCCCGCCTCGCTCGGCGCCCGCGCTCACTCGAAGCGCGCCTCCACGATCCCAAAATCGGTGAACTCCGCCGTGAACACGTCGCCCTTGGCCGCGGCCGGCGCCGCCGAAAACGCCCCGGAGAGGATTACCTCGCCAGCCTTGAGCGCGACGCCGTACCTCCACAGGCAGTTCGCGAGCCAAGCCACCGCGACGCACGGGTCGCCCAGCACCGCCGCGCCCGTCCCGCCGCCGACCGGCTCCCCGCCCTTGCGCAGCGTCATGCCCACGTTCGGCAGATCCACGTCGCGCGGGGACAGCCTTTTTTCGCCCAGCACGTACCGCCCGGACGAGGCGTTGTCGGCGACCGTGTCCGGCAGCTTGATCTTCCAGTCGGCCACGCGGCTGTCCACGATCTCGAACGCCCCGACGACGTAGTCCGTCGCGCGGCGCACGTCCTCCGGCGTGACGCCGCCGCCCGCCAGATCGGCCTTGAGGACAAACGCTATCTCGGCCTCTATTTTTGGCTGTATCAGGGCGTCCGCGCGGACAACCCCGTCCCTGCTGCAGTCCATCGCGGCGAACAGGTGCCCGTAGTCCGGCTCGCTGACGCCCAGCTGCTGCTGGATGCCCTTCGACGTGAGGCCGATCTTCTTGCCGGACACGGCGTGCCCCATCGCCTCGGCGCGCCTGACGTTTTCGAGCTGCACGGCATAGGCGCCGTCCGCGCCAAGCCCCGGCTCGGCGTCCGTGAGCGGCGGAACCTGCCGGCGCGAGCGCTCGGCCTCGAAAAGCATGCCCGCGAGCTCGGCAATCCGCTCCTTAGATATCGTGCCAGACACCATGCTCAAATTACCATTCCCTTTCAAGTTCAAGTCTGAATC
>JAISFK010000190.1 GCA_031263625.1 Clostridiales bacterium | reverse complement strand
CTCCTGAACCGCGCGGCGCGTCGCGGGCAAAATCCGGCCGAGCCTGACATTTCTTGCGCCCTTGCGCATTGACAAAGTTGTAAAATAACGGTAGAGTATACAAAGACAAAGCCGCAATTTCGGGCGGCGCTTTGCCGCGCCCGCCGGGCTGCGGCGCGCCGCCTGCGGGATCTGCGGGCGTTTGCCTGTTTTGCGGGGCTGCGGGCTGCTTGCCTGCCGGCCCTCATACTAGACGAAAAAAGCCGAATTTAGGCGAAAATACCAAAAGACAAGTGCGGATTCGGAGGGAAATGCATGGGCGAGGTTATTGTTATTACATCCGGCAAGGGGGGCGTGGGAAAGACGACCACGACGGCAAACCTTGGCGCGGCCCTGACTTCGGAAGGCAAGTCCGTCGTGCTCATCGACACGGACATAGGGCTGCGCAATCTTGACGTCGTGATGGGGCTCGAAAACAGGATTGTGTACGATCTTGTGGACGTTGTCGAGGGTTCCTGCAAGATCAGGCAGGCGCTGATAAAGGACAGGCGGTTTCGCGGGCTGTACCTGCTCCCGGCGGCGCAGACGAGGGACAAGACGGCCGTCAAGCCCGAGCAGATGGTCATTCTGTGCAGGGAGCTCGTGAAGGAGTTTGACTATATACTGATCGACTGCCCGGCCGGCATCGAGCAGGGCTTCAAGAACGCCGTGGCGGGCGCGGGCCGCGCGATCATCGTGACGACGCCGGAGGTTTCGGCCGTGCGCGACGCCGACAGGATCATCGGGCTCCTGGAGGCCAACGAGATACAGGACGCGAAGCTCGTCGTCAACAGGATAAAGATGGACATGGTGAAGCGCGGCGACATGCTGAGCATCGAGGACGTGGTCGAGCTGCTGAGGATCGAGCTGATCGGCATCGTGCCGGACGACGAGAAGATCCAGGCGACGACGAACAGGGGCGAGCCCGCCGTGACGGACGACAAGTCGCCCGCGGGGCAGGCATACGTGAACATCGCGAAGCGCGTCATGGGGCAGGATGTGCCGATGATGGACCTCCAGGCGGACGGGGGCCTTGGCGGCTGGCTGAAAAAGCTGTTCGGAAACAAGCAGGAGAGGAGATGAAGCCGATGTTTGATTTTTCCAGTCTGTTTAGGAAAAACAGCCAGTCAAAGGACATGGCGAAGGAGCGGCTCAGGCTGGTTCTCATAAACGACAGGACGGGGCTGTCTCCCAAGGTGCTGGACGAGCTGCGGGTGGAGATAACCAAGGTCATCTCGAAATACCTGGAGATCGACGAGGACTCGCTTGACATACAGATGACGAACGTGCGGTCGGAGGACGGGACGGCGGCTCTGCCCACTCTGATCGCCAACATACCCATTAAGAAAGTAAGGGGCAAGGAAACCACCCGGCTAAGGCCATAGGTGGGCTGTAAGCGGATCGTAAGCGGACAAAAATATTCATAAAAAATTTATTGATTTATGCGACAAAAAACATTATAATATTGCATAGAATTTGTTTTTATATTATAGGCCATACGAGGAATGATTGATGAATATTGTGTTGATTGCCCAAGACAACAGAAAAGAGCTCATGACAGAATTTTGCATCGCATACAAGAATATCCTCCAAACCTGCGATCTGTTCGCCACGGCGACCACAGGCACGTACATTGTCGAGGCGACGGGGCTCGCCCTCCAGAAGTTTTCGGCGGGCAGCCTCGGCGGCGAGCAGCAGGTCAAGGCCAGGATAGATTTGAACGAGATCGACATGCTGATCTATTTCCGGGATCCCCTTATCAAGAAGCAGGATTACGACGAGTACCTGCTGTTCCGCCACTGCGACATGTTCAACATACCGTTCGCCACGAACGTCGCCACGGCCGAGATACTGATCAAGGGCCTGGAGCGCGGCGATTTGGACTGGCGGGAGCTTGTCCGCCCCGTGAAGGCGGAGGAGCCGGTGAAGCCGCTCAAAAAGACGCGGACGAGAAAGAGCAGGTCGAGCCTGGACAAGAAGCGGCAGCTGCAGCAGCAACAGCAATCGTAGCTACAGTCGCGGCAGCAGTCGCGGCAACCGCTGCGGCAGCTGCGACAGCCGAAGCGGCGGCAACCGCGACAGCTGTTGCGGCAGTTGCGTCAGCCGCAGGGCGGCCGCTGGACGGACGGGCGGGCGCCTGCGGGGCGGGCGCTTTGCCGAACATGCGCTTGGACATGCGTTTATTGAACATATGCTTATTTGACATATGCGTGCTGAGTGCGCGCTTTTTGAACATTGGCCTGGCTAATCTGCGCCTGCCGGACGGATGCCGGCGCGAGCGTCGGGCCGAGTATAGAGCTGGACGGCAGTTCGAGCGCCGAGCCGAGCGCAGGCCCGAATGTCGGCTCGGTTGCCAGCGCGAGCGTTGGGCTGGGTGCAGGGCTGAGTATCGGGCCGAGCGTCAGTTCGAGCCTCGAACCGAGTGTTTGCCTGAGTGCCAGGCCGATCGCCGGTTCGAGCGTCAAGCCGAACGCCGGGCCAACTATCGGTTCGGGCGTCGGGCTGAGCGCAGGGCTGAGTATCGGGGCGAGCGTCAGTTCGAGCCTCGAACCGAGTGTTTGCCTGAGTGCCAGGCCGATCGCCAGTTCGAGCGTCGAGCCGAACGCCGGGCCAACTATCGGTTCGGGTATCGGGCCGAGCGTCGGCCCAAGTGCCGGTTCGCCAGAACTGGCAGGGCCGCCAGATGCTTGGCGATCGCCTGCGCCTGTTTTGCCGCGCTCATGTTTTCGTCCTGCCTGCGCGGCGGGGGCGCTGCGGGCGGCGCTTCCGGCGTTTCCGGCGCTACGGATGTTGCGGGCGCTGCGGGCGTGGTCATCGCATCGAACGAGCCCGTCAATGCCGGCGACGCTGCGGCGGCGACCGGCGGCGCGAACGGCGGGGCCGGGGGAGGCGCCGGAGATGAGGACGCCGCAACCGGGGGCGCGGGCGCTTTCGGAACTAGCGGCGGCTTGGCGGCGTCCGGCGCGGGCAGCGCAGGCGGCGCGAACGAAAGCGGCGCGGGCGCGGATTCGGCCTACGGCGAGGGGCTGGGCGCTGGCGCCAGCAATGGCGGGGCGACGTCCAGCGGCGCCGGGGCAGGCAACGCGGCCGCCTCGAAAGAGGCAGGCGCTTCGTCAGGGCCGAACGGTTCGGCAGTGGCGAACGGCTCGGCAGAGCGGGGCGGCTCGCCGCAGGCCGGGAGCGGCGCCGCGGGAGCCGGATCGGGCGACGCGGGCGGCGGGTCGCAACTGGCGCGGGATGTGAAGCTGCCCGGCGCCGCAGGCGCGACGACAGGCAAATCGCCAGCGCCGTCGCCCGCACCCGCGCGCGCGGGCGATCCGGGCAATTCCGGCTCAGGAGCATCGCCGTCGCCAAAGCCGCCTTCCGCAAGCCCGTCGCGGGCGCCCGGCTCGGCTTCCGCAGCAGGCTCCGGCGCAGCGCCCGGCGCCGGCTCAGGCGCCGCGAGCGATTCCGGCGCCAATTCCGCATCGGCGTCCGAATCGGCCTCCGCGGGCGGCGCAGGCGGCGCGGGCCATGCCGCAGGCTCGGCTTCCGGCCAGCCCGGCGCCGGATCCGCCCCCGCCTCGGCTTCCGGCTCCGCTTCGGCGCCCGCTTCCGCAGGCGGCTCGGACTCTGCGCCCGGCCCCGGCTCCGGCTCCGGCTCCGCTGCCGGCGACTCCGCGCGAGGCCCCGGCCGCGCTCCGTACTCGCCGGAGGAAATCGCCGCCATGGACTCGAAGAAGGTCGGCTGGGGGGCAAAGCACAACGGCCACGAGCAGCCCGACATCTACGCGTCCACCAAGGCCATGTTCGGCAAGTACGACACGGTGTACATCGGCGCCGCCGACGAGCCGACCATCTACCTGACGTTCGACGAGGGCTACGAGAACGGCTACACGGCGTCGATTCTGGACACGCTCAAGAGCTACGGCGTCCACGCGGCGTTTTTCATCACCGGGCACTACCTCCGCTCCCAGCCGGAGCTGGTCGAGAGGATGGCCGCGGAGGGGCATCTCGTGTGCAACCATTCGCAGCGGCACACGAGCTTCCCCGACGACACGCAGGGCGAGATCGAGGAGGAGATAGTCGGGCTGGACGACGCGTACAGGCGGCAGACGGGCCGGGAGATGGCTGGCTACGTCCGGCCCCCGATGGGGGAGTACAGCGAGCGGACGCTCGCCGCGACATACAACTTGGGCTTCCGCACCGTGCTGTGGAGCTTCGGCTATCTGGACTACGACGAGGAGCAGGCGAAGGGCGACGAGTACGCCTACAGCATCATCGCGGACAACCTCCACAACGGCGAGATCATGCTGCTGCACGCCGAATCCAAGGAAAACGCGGCGGTGCTCGGCAGGGTGATCGAAAGGGCCAGGGACATGGGCTTTGCCTTCGGCTCGCTGGACAGCCTGAAGTGACTCGCGCCATGTAGCGCCGCGCGCGTCGCGTCGCGCCTCTTTCGTTTCGGGCGCGGCAAAAAAACGGAATAATGGCATATATAGATAATGCGGAGCATAAAGAATATAGAAATATGGGGCATAGAGAATATGGGCTATATGGGGCATAAGGAGCATGAAGGGAATGTATAAGATTTTGCGCAAGCGCGAGCTGAACGCCTCGGTCAAGCTTTACGAGGTGCTGGCGCCGCGCGTCGCCAAAAAGGCGCGGCCCGGCCAGTTCATCGTGCTGCGCGCGCGCGATGGCGGCGAGCGCGCGCCGTTCACAATCGCGGACTCCGACGCGGCGAGCGGGAGCGTGACCATCATCGTCCAGGAGGTGGGGAAGACGACGCGCCTGCTCGGGACGCTCGGCGAGGGGGACGGCATCAGCGACTTTGTCGGCCCGCTCGGCCTGCCCACGCACTTTGGCGGCGCGAGGAAGGCGGCCGTGGTCGGCGGCGGGCTCGGCAGCGCCATCGCGTATCCGCAGGCGCGCAGCCTGCTCGAGGGGGGCGCTGAGGTGGACGCCATCGTGGGCTTCCGCTCGCGGGAGCTGATCATACTGGAGGACGAGCTGGCAAAGGCCAGCACGCGGCTGTTTGTCACGACGGACGACGGCTCGAGCGGCAGGAAGGGCTTCGTGACGGACGCGCTGAGGGAGCTGATCGAGGGCGGGGCGGGCTACGACCTCGTCGTCGCGATCGGGCCGCCCATCATGATGAAGATGGTGTGCGAGCTCACGCGCCGGCACGGCATAAAGACGATTGTCAGCCTGAACCCGATAATGATAGACGGCACGGGCATGTGCGGCTGCTGCCGGGTGACGGTCGGCGGGCAGACGAGGTTCGCGTGCATCGACGGGCCGGACTTTGACGGGCACGAGGTGGACTTCGACGAGCTTATCAGGCGCCTGGCCATGTACAGGGCCGACGAGGCGGCCAGCCTCGAGCGGTGGCGCGATCATGTTTGCAGACTGGAGGGCGGCGCCATTGGCTAACATGGCTTTGGAAAAGGTGCGGATGCCGGAGCAGGCCGCGGACGAGCGGAACAGGAACTTCGGGGAGGTGGCGCTCGGGTACGACGCGGACATGGCCGCGGAGGAAGCAGGCAGGTGCCTGTCCTGCAAGAGCCGCCCGTGCGTGGCCGGCTGCCCGGTCAGCGTCGCGATACCGGATTTCATAGCGCTGCTCGCGGAGCGCCGCTTCGACGAGGCATACGCCAAGATCAGCGAGTCCAACGCGCTGCCCGCGATCTGCGGGCGCGTCTGCCCGCAGGAAACGCAGTGCGAGCAGCTGTGCGTGCGCGGCAGGAAGGGCCAGCCCGTCGCGATAGGGAGGCTGGAGCGCTTTCTGGGCGACCGCCGCATAGCCATGGACGCCGAAGCCGAGAGCTCAGGCGCAGGGGCCGAAGCGGGCGGCATGGCGAGCGCCGCGGCGGGCGGCGCGGCAGCTGCGGATGGCGCTGCGGCGGTCTTGGGCGGTGCTGTTCAGACTGGCGCGGGCGCTACGGCACCAAGCGGCGCGGATGGCGAAGGCGCGGCCAGCGTTGCGGTGGTTTCGGACGGCGCTGAGGGTATGGCCCAGGCCAGCGCGGGCACGGCGCCATCAGGCGGCGCGGATGGCGCTGCGGGAGCGGCCGGCGGCGTTGCAGGCGAAAGCGCGGCCCAGGCCAGCGCAGGCCCGGCGGCGCCCGGCTCGCGCCATGCGGACGACGCGCCCGCTTTCGCGGCGGCGACGGCGGCGCCCGCCGCACCCGCCGGCAGGAAGGTCGCGGTCGTCGGATCCGGCCCCGCGTCGCTCACGTGCGCCGGGGAGCTGGCGAAGCGGGGCTGCCGGGTGACGGTGTTCGAGGCGTTCCATGTGGCCGGCGGCGTCCTCATGTACGGGATACCGGAGTTCCGCCTGCCCAAGAAGCTCGTGCAGCAGGAGATCGGCCAGCTGAAGCGCCTGGGCGTCAGCATCGAGCTGAACGCCGTCGTCGGCAAGACGCTGGACGTCGCGGATCTGAAAGGCGAGGGATATGAGGCCATGTTCATCGGGACGGGCGCGGGCCTGCCCTCCTTCATGCGCATACCCGGCGAGAACCTGTGCGGCGTGTATTCCGCAAACGAGTACCTGACGCGCGTCAACCTCATGGGGGCGCACAGGTTCCCGGAGACGGACACGCCCGTCAAGCGCGGCAAGAACGTCGCGGTGTTCGGCGGCGGCAACGTCGCGATGGACGCCGCGCGCTGCGCGAAGCGCTTCGGGGCCGACAACGTATACGTCGTGTACAGGCGCTCGGAAAAGGAGATGCCGGCCCGCGCGGAGGAAGCGCGCCACGCGGCGGAGGAAGGCATAGTTTTTCGGTTTCTGTCGAACCCCGTCAGAATTTTGGGCGACGGCAACGGTTGGGCGAGAGGGGTCGAATGCGTCAGGATGGAGCTGGGCGAGCCGGACGCCTCCGGCAGGCGCAGGCCGGTGGCCGTGAAGGGCTCTGAATTTGAGATCGGCGCGGACACGGTGGTCGTCGCCATCGGGCAAAGCCCGAACCCCATCATACGCGCCGCGCTGCCGGAGCTAAAGACGCATAGCTGGGGCGGCATCGTCGCCGACGAGGCGACCGGCGCGACGAGCGTCGCCGGCGTCTACGCGGGCGGCGACGCCGTCACGGGCGCGGCGACAGTGATACTCGCCATGGGGGCGGGAAAGGCCGCCGCGAAATCCATATGCGAGTATCTGGCCGCCGGCGGCTCCATGGCGCTGGAAACCGCCGGATAGGCCGCCCGGCCGCCCGCCCTGCGGCACTCAGCCACTGCCCGGCAACGCGGCCGCCCCGCCGTCTGCGGCTCCTTTGCGGGTGCGCCTCGCTGTGCGCACTCATCCCGCAACGCCCAGCCATAGCCCGGCAGCGCAACCGCCCCGTCGCCCCGTCATCCCGCAACTCTCAGCCGCTGCCGGGAAGCGGTGGCGCCTCGCGCGCGCTCCATCCCCTGGCGTCCAGACGCCGCCTGGCCGCATGAAACCGTCGCCCGGCCGCCCGCAGCCGTTGCCGCGAGCGGCCGGGCTCTGTCTCGCTCCCGGCCCGCAGCCTTAAATCAGCGCGAGCACCACAAAGTTCAGGACGAACAGCCCCGTTGACACCCATATGACCGGGTGCACGTCGCCCGCCCTGCCCTTGACGACCTTGACTATGCAGTAGAACACGAACCCCGCCGCTATGCCGTATGATATCGAATAGCAGAGGGCCATGAATATGCCCGCGAAAAACGCCGGGATGGCCTCCTCGATCTCCGGCCACTTGATCTCCGCGAACGAGCTCATCATCATGACGCCGACGATGATCAGCGCCGGCGCCGTCGCCTGCGACGGGACCATGCCTATGATGGGGGCGAGCACTATGCTGACGATGAACATGGCCGACGTCACGACCGACGTGAGGCCGGTCTTGCCGCCCGCGCCTATGCCGGCCGAGCTTTCGACGTAGGTCGTCGTGTTGGACGTGCCGAATATGGCGCCCACCGACGTCGCGACGGAGTCCGCGAACAGCGCCTTGTCCATCTTCGAGCCGAACCCGCTGGAATTTTCGAGCGCGCGCAGGTCGCTGTCGCTGAAGATGCCCGTGCGCCTGCCGGTCCCGATGAACGTGCCGATGGTGTCAAACGTGTCCGACAGGCTGAAAGCGAAGATGGTCAGCAGCACGAGCGGGATCCGCCCGGCGTCGCCGAACAGGCCGGGAAAGCCTTGGTATATGGCCGCGCCGAACGTCTGGCCAAATTCGGAGAACGACTGCCCGATCCCGGACGTGATGCCCGCCTGCGACAGGTCCACGGCGCCGAACGGGATCCCGATGATGGTGGCCGCGACTATGCTCACGAAAATCGCGCCCGGCACTTTCAGAACGACGAGGACGACCATCAGCGCGAGCGCGATGAACGCGAACACGAGCGGCGCGTCGAACGTGGCCAGCGCCGGCACGATGCCGCTGTTCGTGACGATCGTCGTCGTCTCAGCGGAGCCGTCGCCCAGCATCAGGTAAGTGCCCGGATCCGACGTGAAGCTCAGGAAGTTCGCGTTCTTTATGCCGATGTAGGCGATAAAGATGCCAATGCCGCCGCCGATGGCGTGCTGCAGGCTTGCCGGGATGGCCTTGATGATCAGCTTGCGGATCCGGCTGACCGTTATGGCGACGTTGATGATGCCGCACAGAAAGACCATGGCGAGCGCTTCCTGCCACGAGAAGCCAAGCCCGAAGCACACCGTGTAGGTGAAGAACGCGTTCAGGCCCATGCCCGGCGCCAGCGCGTAGGGCACGTTGGCGAACAGGCCCATTACAAGCGTGCCGGCGACGGAGGCCAGGATTGTGGCGATGAACACGCCGCCGCGCGGTATGCCGGTCGCCGACAGCATGGCCGGGTTGACGAATATGATGTACGCCATCGCAAAATACGTCGTCAGCCCGGCCAGCACCTCGGTTTTGACATTGGTTCCGTTTTCCTTCAGCTTAAAGAAGTTTTCCATGCTTGTGACCATTCCTTTCAAATAGTTTTGGCGCAGCGCCTTGCTCCCGGCGCGACGGCAGGGCGCAACCGCTCTCCGCGTATTATATTATGACTTTGTCCGACAAAATGCAATATTATTTCGGCAAAAAAAAGTTACATTGCAAAAATAGTTCAATGCAAAAATATCGCGAGAATGCCGCAGGCGGATCGGGCGGATCAGGTGGATCAGGCGCATCGAACGCTTCGGACGGCTTCGGGCGCTTTCTATCGCGCGGGTTTGCCCTGGCGGGTTGAAAAATTGGCGAGAAAGCACTACAATGAGCGTGGAAGCTTTACGTGAGCAATAGACAGTGGACAATGCGCGGAAACAGGCGCGGAGGTGCATTATGGGCAGGAAGCGCATTTTTGGCGACCCCAGCAGGGTGGGCCTTGGCGCGAATTTTAAGAAAATCCGCGCGAGTGATTATTTTTATATTGACAAGACGCCTTTTATTGAGCATTTTTTGAGCGACACCGTGGAGGTTTCCCTGATATGCCGGCCGCGCCGTTTCGGCAAGAGCCTCAACATGGACACGCTTCGGTGCTTTCTGACGGACGGGGAGGACAATCGCGAGCTGTTCAAGGGCCTGGCCGTGGAATCTTCAGACGTGCGCGGCAAGGCTAATTCCGCGCCTGTTTTCTATTTCGACTTCAAAGGTCTGACTGCTGAGGGCTATAGGGATGCTATTTTTGATATGGCGAGTGTGTATTTGGCGCCCTATTGTTCACGGTTGCCAGAGTCAGCCTTCAAAAACACCCTCAATGGCTATTTGAGCCGAAGGGCTCGCGAGACTGATGCGCTGCGGCTTTTAACTGAGGCAGCATATGAAGCGACGGGCAAAAAACCATACATCCTTATTGACGAGTACGACAAGCTGTTGCTGGATGAATCCAACTCTGCGTCGTATGCTGAGATCAGGAAGTTTTTGACATACCTGTTCTCCGCCGCTTTCAAGGACAATCCCTTTTTGGAGAAGGGCCTGCTCACCGGGGTTATGCGCATATCGTATGAGGGCCTTTTTAGCGGGCTGAATAATATCTCGGTTTATGACGTGTTTAATGATGGACGGTACAATGAAGATTTTGGGATCACCGACGAAGAGGCGGGAGAGCTTGTTGAGCTTTGTTCGCTGAATAGCGGGGATCTTAAGGAGTGGTACGACGGGTTCAGTAT
>JAISFK010000184.1 GCA_031263625.1 Clostridiales bacterium | reverse complement strand
GGGCCCGCCGGGCCCGCCGCCGCCCAGACATTCGCCCTGGGCGCGCCCGGCGGCGACGGGTCTTTTTGCATCGACGCGGAGATAGCAGTTCCGTCGCCCGCGCTGTGGTGGCCGCGAGGCCATGGGGAGCAGCGCCTCTACCTAGTGGAGCTGGAGCTGCGCGGCCCAGATGGAAACGTGGAGGACGCGGCCTGCTTCCAAACCGGCTTCCGGCGGATAGACAGCCCCGAGCCGTACCGCTTTGTCGTCAACGGCAAGCGCATAACTCTGATGGGCGGCAATTTTGGGCCGCTGGACATGGCGACGCTGTGCTGGGACAGGGACAGGATGAACCGCCTGTTCGATCTGGCCGAGAACGCGTTTTTCAACGTCATGCGCATGTGGGGCGAAACGGGGCCGAGCGACGATCACTTTTACGAGGAGTGCGATCGGCGCGGCATACTGGTGTGGCGCGACCTGTGCAACAGCGGGCTGATCCCGGAGGACGGGAAATACGCCGCGTACCGCCTGCGGGAGGCCGAATACCAAATTCCGCACCTCATGGCGCACCCTTGCGTGCTCGTATGGTGCGGCAACAACGAGAGCTATCTGTGGGCGAGCAGGAAAACGCTCGGGGACGGGCGCTACATCGGCCGCAGGACGATGCTGAAGCTGAAGGAGATATGCCGCCGCTTCGACCCGGACAGGCATTTTGTCGAAAGCTCCCCGAGCCTCGGCGCCTTTCCGAACGATCCGCGCGGTGGGAACACGCACGGCTACACGAACATGTGGTTCGTGCCTGGGTACGACTACCTGCGCTTCGCCACGGAAGACACGCGCATATCGGCGCCGGGCCTCAAGTCGCTCAGGCGCTTCATGCGCCCGGAGGAGATATGGCCGGAGGGCAGCTCGCTCCTGCACGTGTACGGCAAGACGCTGCCGTGGCCGGACAGCTGGCAGTTTTACACGACCAGCCTCGGGGAGCGGAAGGTTGGCCCGATCGAGGAATTCTACGACGCGGACGGGCCGGAGGCGCTGGTGTACAGGCTGGGGGCCGCGAGCGGCGCCCACTACAGGCGCGCGATTGAAACCTTTAGGCGCGGGCGCCCGTCCGACAGGCAGGACGAGCCTCGAAACGGATCCGGCTACCTCGTCTGGAAGTTCAACGACTCGTGGCCTGAGATCTACAGCGCGAAGGTGGACTACTTCCTGGAGCCGTACATGGCCTACTACTACATCAGGCGCGCCTACGCGCCGCTGGCGGTTATGTTCGACATAGGCTCGTTTGTCCACGCGTGGGTCGCCAACGACACGCCGGAGCGGTTCGACGGGACGCTCCGGGTGTGCCTGCACGACATGCAAAAGGGAGAAACGATCGCGCGCACCGAGCGGGCCGTCTCCGTGGAGGCGGGGGAGTCGAAGTGCATAGTGAGGCTGGACGAGTTTGCGCAGTTTGACAGGGGCTGCGTTTTGAGCGCGGAGCTGTTTGACGCCATGGGCGATCTGGCCGCGAGCGCGACGGATTTTGCCGAGATGGAGCGCAGGCTTGTATTCCCGGACGCGCGGCTGTCGCTGTCCTTTGACGGCGGGGAGCTGTCGATCGCCTCCGACGCGTTCGCGCGCTGCGTGGAGCTGTCCGGCCGGTCCGCCGACGGCGATCCGTTTGGATGGGTGTTTGAGGACAACTATTTCGACCTCATGCCGGGGGCGGCGAAAAAGGTGCGCCTGCTGCCCAGGGCGCATGCGCCGTCCGGGTTGCAGTCCGGGAAGGCGTCCGACATGCCGTCCGGCGGTGCGGCCGGGCTGCCGCGCGATAGGGTGCGCGATAGGGTGCGCGGCGAGATCTGCGCGAAGGCGCGCTTTTCAAAAGAGAGCGCGAAGGTTATAATTGACGTTGACTTTGACTTTGACATGGAGCGTCGCTAAACGATATGAAACAGCGAATAAACATTGACAAAAACTGGAAACTGAGTTCTCCGGACGGCAGCGGGTGGCTGGACGTGCCGCGCATGCCGATGGGGGTGCATGAGATACTGCGCGCGCACGGCCTGATCGGGGACGATTTTGAGATAGGGGAGGGCGAAAGCCTGAAATGGGTCGCCGAGCGGGACTGGGCCTACCGCTGCGACTTTGAGGCATCGCCTGCGGCGGGCGCCGGCCCCGACTGCCTGCTTTTTGGGCAGCTCGACACGGTCGTCCGCGTCGCGCTCAACGGGGAGGAAGTCGGGCGCGGGGAGGATATGTACCTCCCTCTGCGTATAGACGTCACGGGGAAGCTGAGAGAGAAAAACCGCCTCGAACTGTTTTTTCAGTCCCCATACGGCTACATGGGCGAGCGCCCGCTGCCGAAGGAGTGGGAGGGCAAGATGGCGCCCTGGAAGATCCTGCGGAAGCCGATAACGGACTTCACGGACTATCTGGGCGCAAAGCCTTGCCTGACGCTTATTGGCGTGTTTGGCGGCGTCGTGCTCGAACGGGCCGACGGCGCCGAGCTGTCGCGCGTCGATGTAGAACCGCTGCTGAGCAATGGCTACCATGTCGGCGCGGTCGCCGTCAGGGTAGCCGTCCGCGCGTCCGTCGGGGATTGCCGCGCTGGGGCGCCGGATGGCCTGCAGGCGCTCGTGTCCGTCAAAGGCCCGAATGGGCAGCCGATAGATTCGGCCGTGCTGCGCTTTCCCGAGGGCCAGCCGGAGGCCCAGGGCTGCCTGCGCGTCAACAGCCCGCAGCTGTGGTGGCCGCGCGGCTTTGGGGGGCAGCCTCTCTACACGGTGGAAACGCGGCTGGTGCGCGAGGGCGACGGCGCGATTCTGGACGCGGACGAAAAAAAGGTAGGGTTCAGGGAACTGAAGACGGACATCAACTTTGACTTGCGCGTCAACGGCAGGAAAATTCGCATGTGGGGCGCGGATCTCGCGCCGCTTGACGGCAGGACGCACCGCTGGAACGGCGAGCGGGCGCGGACGCTGCTGGATCTGTTTGAAATGGCCAACATGAACACGCTCAGGGTTTGGAGCGAGGGCGAGGTGTACGGCGACGAGCTGTACAGCGAGTGCGACGAGCGGGGGATTCTCGTCTGGCAGGAGTTTTTCGGATCGTATGGCATGCTGCCAGACTGGCCGGAGTATCAGGAGCTGTGCCTGAGCGAGGCGGAACACTGCATGTTGCGGCTCAAGCACCACGCCTGCGTTTTCATGTGGTGCGGGGGCAACGAGGTGGTCATGGGCGCCGAGTACGATCACCCGGGCGAGCGCGTCATCGGGCTTGATCTGTACGCCAGAAAATTTCCCGAGCTCGTCGCCAGAATCGACCCGAGCCGCTACTATCACGTCACGTCCCCGAGCGGCGGGCAGTTCGCGAACGATCCGCGCGCCGGCGACACGCACGGCTACGAGATGTGGTGGTACGTTCCGGGCATGGACTACCCGGTCGCGTTTTCCGAGCACATGCGCGTGTCCGGGCCGGCGCTGAAAAGCATGAGGCGGTGGATTGCGGAGGACAGGCTGTGGGACGCCGGCTTCGTTGACGCGACATACCCATGGAAGAAGCAGGGGGATCTGATGCCGGAAGCGTGGTTTCGCCGCGTCGGAAACTCGCTTGACGCCAAAGCCGGTCCGATCAACGAGTTCCGCGACGCGGACACGCCGTATGAGCTGGCCTTCAAATACGCGGCCGCCCACGCGAAGTCGTTCAAGAACGGCATTAAGCGCAGCAGGATGGGGCGCCCGTCTTTTTCCGGAAAGCCGAGGATTTCCAATCTGCACACGATATGGAAATTCAACGACACATGGCCGCTCATCTACAGCGGCATAGTCGATTTCTACCTCGAGCCGTACATCCCGTACTATGAAGCGAAGCGCGGGTACGAGCCCGTGATGTGCTGCTTTGACATCCGCGACTCCATCGTGCTGTGGCTGGTCAACGACAGCGCCGGCGACGTCTGCGGCGAGCTGGAATACGGGCTATTCACGCCCCGGACGAACGCGTTCCTCGCGCTCAGGAAGGTTGAGGCCCGGATGCCGGCCGGCATGTCCGGCGAGATAGCGTCGCTGGACGAGTTTGGGCAGTTTCGTTCGGAAAACGTGCTGTATGCCCGCTTCACCGACGCGGCGCGCGGCGTCGATTGCACGAACATCGACTACGTGGACACGGATCGCCGCATGAGCTTCCCGGAGGCCAGGCTTGAGCTGGTTGCGGACGGCGGCGACATCCTGGTGTCCACGGATCGCTTCGCGCGCTGCGTGGAGCTGGAAGGGAGCGACGGCGGCGACGAAGTTGGCTTCTATTTCGACGACAACTATTTTGACCTCCTGCCGGGGGCCGCAAAGCGCGTGCGCGTGCTCGGGAGGCACGGGCGCGGCGCTGTGCGCGCGAAGGCGCACTACTCGCCGCACGTAGCCACCGTAGAATGGCGGCGGGACGGCGGATAGAGCGGGCGGCGGAACGGCGGATAGAGCGGGGGCGAAAACAGGCGCTCGCACATCGTTTTGCGGGGGCGCGGCAAGGCGCGGGAAAGGAATGTTCCGGGCGCATTGCCGCGCCCCCGCCGTATTGTCGGCGCGGGCTGGCCGAGGGTCGGCGAGGAGCGGCGAGCAGCGGGCGAGGAGCGGCGAGCAGCGGGCAAGGAGCGGGCGAGTAGCGGGCAAGGAGCGGGCGAGGAGCAGGCGACGAGGAGCGGGCGAGGATCGGCGAAGAACAGCGAAGAGCGGACGAGGAGCGGGCGACAAGGAACGGGCGAGGATCGGCGAGGCCCGCGCCCGCCAATTATACTCGTGTTCGATTGGGATTCCGACCGCAATTTGCGGTCGGACAGATGAAACGAGTATTACTGACTCGCGTTTATGGTAAATTC
>JAISFK010000106.1 GCA_031263625.1 Clostridiales bacterium | reverse complement strand
TCGCCGTCAAATCAATAATACCACACTTTTGGCCCCCGCCACCGAAAAGCTGCGCGCCGCCGGCCTGAATTTGCGGATTTGCCCCAGCAGCTTTTCCATTTCGCGCATTTCGCAGCCCGGCGCGCGTTAGCTCGCGGCAAAGGCGATCGCTCGCGCACGATTTTTGCGGCAATTTTCGCGCAGTTTTAAGCGAATTTTATGGTGTATAATTGCGGGAGCAAACTGCGTTTTGACACCATAATATTGTTGCTAGCTTCACTCTTTTGTGCTATGCTCTTTGCTAGAGAGCATACCGCGAAGGGGGCGGCAGAGACATGCAGAGAATCCTTATGGACAAATTGATCGAGTGGAAGGCGAATCCCGGCAAAAAGCCGCTCATCCTGCAAGGCGTCCGGCAGTGCGGAAAGACTTATTTGCTGAAAGAGTTCGGGGCGCTTCATTATAGCGACGTTTTTTACTGCAAGTTTGACGCGGGCCGGAGCCTGGCCGATTTCTTCGAGCTGAACCTGGATCCGCGCCGCATCATTAAGGATATGTCGATTTTTCGCGGCAGGGACATCAAGCCGCAAACGACGCTGATTGTATTTGACGAGGTGCAGTCGTGCGGCAACGCGCTCGCCGCGCTCAAGTATTTCTGCGAGGACGCGCCGGAATACCACGTCATCGCCGCAGGCTCGCTGCTGGGAGTGGCAGTGCCGAAGGGCACGTCCTTTCCGGTGGGCAAGGTTGAGTTTTTGACGCTGTTCCCAATGAGCTTTTACGAGTTCATGCTCGCCCAGAACCAGATGCTTGCGCAGCGGCTGAAAGACAGCCCGTTCAGCGACAGCGCCTGGCAGTCGTTTCAAAAGCAGCTCGATGAATACTACCGCGACTATCAGATCGTCGGCGGCATGCCGGAGGCCGTCCAGAGCTGGATCGACAGCAAGAGCATTGAAAGCGCGGAGAAAATCCAGTCGCAGATCATACAGAGCTACGAGAACGATTTCGTGAAGCACGCGCCCATACAGTACTTCCCGAAGCTGTCCGCCGTCTGGAACGCGGTCCCCAGCCAGCTCGCGAAGGAAAACCGCAAGTTCATATTCAGCCAGGCAAAGAAGGGCTGGCGCGCGAAAGACCTGGAGGACGCGCTGGAATGGCTGATCCGCGCCGGCCTCGTCTATAAAGTGGAAAACATAGAAAAGCCCTATCTGCCGCTCTCCGCTTATGCGAACCACACGCATTTCAAGCTGTACCTGTCCGACGTCGGCCTCCTGCGCCGGCTGGCGAACCTGCCGGCTTCCGTCCTGCTTGACAGAACCGGCAATTACAGGGAGTTCAAAGGGGCCATGGCCGAGAATTTTGTCTGCTGCGAGCTGAAACGGCTCTATGAGGAGCACATGTACTACTGGACGGCGGAGGGCTCCGGCAGGGCCGAGGTTGACTTCGTTGTTCAGGACGGCGCGGACATTGTGCCAATAGAGGTAAAGGCGGGAACCGCGAGCCATGCGCGGTCGCTGAAGCAGTACTGCGAAAAATTCGCTCCGAACATATCAGTCCTGACTTCCATGGACTGCGGCAAAGACAATATTCTGCCGCTGCACGCATTTTGGAAGCTCAAGGAATGGATCGGCGCCGCGCGCCAGCGCCGCCAGCCCCGCCAGCCCGGCCAAAGCTTACAGGAACATCGCCATATAGAGCGGTAGGCTGTCAAAAGCGTCTGTTCCACCGACGTTCTTCGCGGACAGCTTGATCCCGCGCTTGACCCCATATTTCGCAAAAACGGCCTCCAGCGATTTGGCTTTTGTGTTGTCCGCGGATTTGACCTCCACCGCCGTCGCCATTCTGTTTCTGCGGCGGATGCATGCAGGTTTTACCCGCGAATAATGTGGATAGATTGCAGATTTCACCCGCGAATAACGTGGCGCGGCTGCTCTGCCTTAGGCATAAAGACTGCGTAAAGCCCGCTACAGGCCCAGAAAGCGGGCCGCGTTTTTGCCGTAGTATTTTTCGCGCTGCTCGGCCGTGGCGCCGCAGCTGTCCAGTGCGCTTTTGTCCATCGCGAGTATTTGCTCCGTGTAGCCGGCGTCGTATTTCGTGGATCCGTCCGTGCCGAACATTATGCCGTCCTCGAGATCGTAGCCGATGCCATAGATCTTGCGCATGACTTCCTCGCGGTAGATCCTCGGGGTGCCGGGGCATGTGTCGATGAACATATCCGACGTGACGGCGCCGACGTCCCGCCGAAAGTGCCAGTAGCCGTACACGGCCAGGCACTCGTCGTGCCAGGGCCACGAGACGTGCGCCAGGGCGAACCGCAGGCCCGGAATGTCGAACAGCGGCTCGAAGCCCACCGGGCGGTTGTAGTTTGAGCAGGGGCCGTCGGCGTACAGGATCCCCGAGTGGAACAGGATGGGCTTGCCCGCCGCCGCGATGCGGCTCCACACCTCCATGGGGCGGCTGTCGCCCGGATAATAGCGGTTGCAGATCGCCTTGAACCCCGCGACGCCGGCCGCGACGGCGCGATCCACCTGTTCTTGGGCGTCCTCGTCCAGCGGATCGATCCAGAACATGGGAACGATTCGGTCGGAATACGCGGCCCACTCCATCAAGTCCTTCAGCGCGGCCGCAGGATCCGGGACATTCTCCTTCGCCCCGCCCCCGCCGGCGGCGGCGCTCGCGGAGAACGATGCGGGCTGGTACGAGAACAGCACGGCCTTGTCAACGCCCGCCGCATCCAGCGCCCGCAAAAAGCCTTCCTTGGACGTCCCCTCCAAATTGGTGTGCACATGGCAATCGATTAGCATGACAATAGTCGCTCCTTTTAGTGTTTTATACTCCTATATATTATAATATTGATCACTCGTCGAAAAGCCCGCTCGCGTCCCCGTCGTAGTCTTCCAGCATGGCCTCCGCCGCGCTGCGCAGCTGGATTGTGACGGAATCCTCGCGAACGGCGACGCATATGCGCAACTCCGCCATGCGGTTGCCGACGAACATGCAACAGATATTAAGCGCGCTGTCGTTCGCCCAGGCGCCGGACGCTAGGCAGTCGTCGCCATACTCCTGGAAAGCCTGGGCCTCGTGGCGGCCGAACCCGAACCGCAGTGAGAGCCAGCGCCCGGACTTCTCATAATGGAACACCCCGCCGCCGCTTTCAAAGCAGACCCGGACGCGGCTTATGCCCAGCCCGTTCGGCTCCATGCGCGCCGTGCGGCCGTCCAGCAACGCCTGCCCCCGCGAGCTGTGCGAGCCGTGCCGCCCCGCGACGGCTTTGGCCGACAGGCCCGCGAGGCGCTCCCGCAGCGCCCCGCAGGCCGCGCCGTCTTCCGGGAGCGCGGCGTCGGACATGCGGGGGTACAGGCTGCTCCAGAGCGGGTCGCACACCATGGGCACATTGCTGTTCCACAGGTCGTTGCCCGTCGTCACGCACGCAAAGTCCCTGTCCGGGACGCAGATCGCCAGCTCCAGCGCCATGCCGTTGAAGGCGAACGAGCGGTTGCGGTACGCCCAGAACTGGTAGCCGTATCCTTGGACGCCGTCCGCGTGGTGGCCCGTGGCAAAGTTGTCTATCTGGCAGGCGGTGGCCTCCCGGACATACCATTCGGGCAACAGCTGCTCGCCGCCGTACCGCCCGCCCTGAAGGCAGGCCAGCGCCACCTTGGCGAAGTCCATCGCCGTGCAGACCACGCCTGAGCCGCCCCACGACACGCCCATGGGATCCTGTATGCAGTAGGCGTCCCTCGAAAAGCCGATGGAATCCAGGAATCTTGGCCGCATGGAGTCCAGCAGCGGCTTGCCGCTGACCTTTTCCACGAGGGCGCCCAGCACATGCGTCGCCGACGTGTCGTAGACGAACACCGCGCCGGGCATGTGCGTGGGCTTCGCCGTGAAAAAGCTGCCCACCCAGTCCGTCATCCCCGGCTTGTACGTCGTGCTGCTGTGGGGCGACGCCATGCGCAGCAGGTCGCGGATCGTGGCCGCCGCAATCCATGGATGAGCGCCGCCCGGAGGCTGCTTTTCGGGAAAGTAGCCGCACACCCTGTCGTCCAGGGCTATCTTGCCCTCGTCGGCCAGCAGCCCTATGGCCAGCGACACGAAGCTCTTGCTGGCCGAATACAGCCTCTGCATGAAGCCCCTGTGGAACGGCTTCCAGTAGCCCTCGGCGATCACCTTGCCCCGGCGGATCAGGATTATGCTGTGGCGCTTCAGGCCGAACCTCTCCATGCCGTCCAGAAAATCCAGAATCGCGCCGGACGGCACGCCGGTTTCTTCCGGCGCCGCAACAGGAATGTCGCGGCTGTCGCGGCTGTTGCATCCGCTCATGTCGATTTTTCCTCCAGTTATTCCATTGTCAATCTAT